>JBGVNA010000277.1:0-7168 GCA_045125175.1 Acutalibacteraceae bacterium | reverse complement strand
CAAACTGAACCTGATAGGGAAGCGTTATTTGCGAGAGGAATGAAGGTGGCGAAATAATCGCTGCCTTCTTGGTTTTTATATGGGAAACAACATAAAAGGAATCACAATCGAAATTGGCGGAAAAACAACAGAATTGCAGGCTTCTTTGAAGAGCGCAACCGATAAGGGCAAAGAAGCTGCAACTGAAATCAGCAAAATAAACAAAGCTTTGAACTTCAATCCCGAAAACGTCGTATTGCTCGGTCAGAAGATGGATGTCCTGAAAGAGCGTGTTTCAGCTGCTGAAGAAAAACTTGATACCTTAAAAAAAGTTCAGGGACAGGTTGAAGAGCAATTCAAAAACGGCGATATCAGCGCTGATAAGTACAGAGCATTTCAGCGTGAAATCATTGAAGCTGAAAGTACGCTTGAAAACTTCAAAAAACAACTTTATGACACAACAACTGAATTCAAGAATAGTCGCTCAATTATCGGCAAGGTTGAAAATGCATATAACGATTTTAAAGATAAAGTTGAAAATGTCAAAGACAGACACAGTAAGCTTGTTACAGTTTTAGAAAAAACTAAAAGTGTTGCAGGTGTTATGGCGAAAGGTGAGTTGAAGCTTTTACAGGGAGCGACAGAGGGCACCGCTGCTGCCATGGCAGGATTGATTGCGGGCGGCGTTGGAGTAGCAAACAAGCTTCTTGCGATAAGTGAAGAGACGAAAGAACTCCGAGATAATCTTGGAAAGCTTGAAACAGCTTTTGTTACAAATGAATTGACAGCAGAACAGTCTAAAGATACTTATGTTGATCTTTATGCTGTTTTAGGTGACAGTGATAAAGCTACAGAAACAGCGGCTCATATTGCAGCTATGGCAGATAGCGAAAAGGAGCTTACAGAGTGGACGAAAATCTGCACAGGTGTTTACGGTAAGTTTGGTGACAGCCTTCCTACGGAAGCACTTGCTGAAGCGGCGAATGAGACATCAAAAACTGGTAAGCTTACAGGGACTCTTGCTGATGCCCTGAACTGGGCAGGTGTCAATGAAGAGGATTTTCAGGCGAAGCTCGATGCGTGTTCAACAGAACAGGAACGCCAAGCTCTTATAACCGAAACTTTGAATGGTTTATACAGTGAATCAGCTGACAAATTCAGAGAGGTCAATGATACTCTTATCAAGGCTCAAGAGGCTCAGGCGAATTATAGCTTAAGTCTTGCTGGCCTTGGAGATGCGGTCGATGATATCAAAAATAATGCCATGGCAGAGTTTTTGCCAGGAATAACGGAAGTGGTCGACGGTTTAACAGCTTTGCTTTCGGGTGACGAGGGTGCGCCGGAGCTTATAAAAAAAGGCATTGAAGATATAACTGCAGGAATAGAGAATTTTGTTCCGGAAATTACGGGAATTCTTACGGATTTTACAAATACGATTTCCGAAATTACCCCCGAAATAATAACAACATTCATAAACGGAATTCTTGATAACCTTGATTCCATTGTTGAAGCTGCTTTTGATATGCTTGAAGCTTTAGCGGAGGGCTTGCTTGATGAAGAGAACCTTGAAAAGATTGTTGGCGCAGCGGTTTCGTTGGTAACAAGTTTGGTTGGTTTTCTTGGCAATAATGCTGGTTTGCTTATCGATTCGGCATTTGTAATAATTGAATCATTAATCGATGGTTTACTTAACGATGAAAATGCTGATAAACTTATTCATTCAACTTTAGATATAATAACGGCAATTGTTACAGGATTAGTTGATAACGCGCCTGAAATTGTTACAGGTGCTTTTTCTCTTATAGGTGCTCTTATTGATGCTTTGCTCAGTTATGACTGGTGGCATGTTGCAAAAGATATACTTGAGGGAATAAAAGATGGTCTTAGGTCGTTGATATCAGGCGAAGTTGAAAATAATGACGATTACGATAAACCTAAGCCAAAAGCAGGCGGTGGCTCACATGCTGGCGGCTTGGCATATGTTCCGTATGACGGGTATTCGCCCGAGCTTCACGAGGGTGAAAGAATTCTGACTGCAGCGGAAAACCGCAATTATAACCGTCAAAAACAGGAGCAGGCAGCAGAGCTCGAAACGCTAAACCGCAGAATTGATGCTCTTGCCCAAAGCTCTCAAAGTGCATCAAAAAGGCCCATAAATATTATTGCAACAGGTTCAGCAGGAGCAATTGCCCGAAGTCTTAATTACTATGTTGAGGAAGAAGATGAACGAGCGGGCGTTATAGATAAGAAATAGTGAGGTGTAACATGATAAAAATCAACGGTAAGGAATACGGAGGTGTTATTAATGTTCTCAGTATTACCGAAAGCTTTGAAAAGGTTTACGGCGAAAGCTCCGTCGTAAAGCAAAATGGTGAAGATTGGTATGATGTTATCGGTACACGATATATTCATCAGGTTGTATTCACTCAAAATCCGTCTGTTACCCCCGAAGAATCGGATGAATTCTTTGAACTTATCTCTTCGCCTAACGCATTTCAGGTTGTGACTCTTCCGCACGGTTCGGGAGAAATCACCTATAATGCACATATTTCTGCAGGAAGCAGACAGCTTATTGATTTCATCGACGGAAAATATATCTGGGATGATAACATAACTTTGACATTTAGAGCAGCTGAGCCGCAGAGAAGGAGTGATACATAATGCCGGTTATTCAAGCTTCACATCCAGTTTTTGCGCCGATTGCAGTCGCCTGCAACGGCAAAGATAATGCTATTTACGGCAATGGTGTCCGTGTCGGAAATCTTATAACTGTTTCAACGGCCGAAACCTTTGTGCAGCTTCCTCGTTTCTTTGGTGGTCAGTCAATATTCAAAAGTGCAGCAACGGTGCTCAACACATCCTCAATACCTTTTGAAGCATATGAAATTATGTTCGGACACAAAGTGAACGGTAATACAATCATTGATCCCCAGAAGGTCGGTGTGTGGGGAGGCTTCGGTTATATTGAAGGCAACATCAATATGAACTGCGAATACGAGGTCATTGTTACATGGATAAAACGGTGTATTTTTACCCCTCCTCCGATTTCAGGAGTAAGCAAAGCAAACGGAACAGTCACCCTGACAACACCTTCGATTGCCGGAACAGCTTATCCTGACGGTTCTTCAGGCTGGAGAGAAAGGAGCTATTTTTCTTCACCATCCGAAGCTATAAAATTTCTCAATTGCAAGGCGGGAATTTTGAAATGAATAAGATTGTTTATAACGACTTCGCTGTTTATGCGGAGAAATATGCAACAGTTCCCGCCGAAGGCTCATCACCATATCAGAGCAGCGGCGACTTGCTTAACACAGAAGAACGGGAGCTTATCAATTACGCATCCTTTACAGGGAAAGGTATCAATTTGCTCGATGATTCTCTTGAATTTGCCGTTGTTGGTGACAATGTAGGTTATATTTCAGAAGCGGCAAGCAATTCTCAACGAATTTTTTCACCTTCTGTTGACCTTGTGATTGACCTCGGTGAGGGTTATTACAGCGCACCGGGCATAACGCTCCACTTTTGGCAGAATTACTGCACGGAATTCTCTGTCAGATGGTATCAGGATGATATTCGGCTTCAATGGGTAACGTTTAATCCTTCGTTTTCCGAAGAGGATAAGAAACAGAAAATGCTGACGTTTTACGGTGAGCAGGCTGTTGATGATTTCAACAAAATCATAATTTCATTTGATAAGTCAGAGCTGCCGAATCAGTTCGTTAAGCTTGCTGGAATAGACCTCGGAAAGCAGAATGATATAACGGATTTTCATTCAAACATAGAGCTATTCTTTGAAATTGACCCGGATGCGGCGGATGTTCCGGGAGCAACATGTGAATTTGTTGCAAAAATCGAAGAATTTGAGCCCGTTGAAGCGCAAAATCTTTATGTTTACGGAAAGGAAAAGCTTTTCGGGAAATTTACAGTTAAAAATGTTACTCCAAACGGTAAAAATCGATATTTGATAAAGTGTGTTGATGATGTTATGAATTCCGATAACGCTCCGTTTCCTGCGCATGAGCAGGGGACATATGAAACAGAAGAGCTTATAACAACGGCATCCGAAATATCAAACATTGATTTTGATGCTTCGCAAATCAAAACAAAAGAGCTGACAGGTTTTGTAGAAGCCGATAAAACAAATCGATATGCAATTGCGATGATAGCTTTCGGTACAGGTTGTTTCGTAACCGGATTCGGCTCAAAAGTTTTATCTTTTATAAAGCCGAAAAATCGCCCGAATAAAATTATAACGGCGGATCAAATCCTTGGTAAAGCAGAGTATAAAAAGGTAGCACCTTATACGGCGATTTCTTTGAATTCTTTTACGGGAGATTTCAAAACCGTTGCCGATACAAGAACATCTAAAAATCCAAGCAAAAAAGCATCATTCTCAACCAACGAGAGGCTTTTTAATAAGTATTCTCTTATGGGAGATATCGATGCTCGTTTTTCAGAGCTTGTCGACGCAGGATTTAACAGGAATGAGATTGTTGCTCGCATTGAGTACACTGACGAAAGTCTTGGAGATATTTTCAGCGTTGAAACACCGTACAATGGCATTAAAAAGGGAATTGTAAAAGCGATGGAAATAACTATAGGACATAAAATCATAGCAACGCTAACTCTTATAGAGCGTGACTATGCGGCAAACGGAGGTGAAGGCTGATGGCAACGTATCGTCAGCATATAGGCACTTATACAGTGTCCACTTTATCAGGCAGCAAGCAATGTGATTGCTATTTAAGAGCAGAAACAACAACCGATATTTCGGGAAATCGAACGTTGATTAAATTATATATTGACAGAGAAGGATACTTAGCGGATGACGAAATTAGGTTTCGAGTAACGGTAAATGGTAATAAACACGATACACGAAGATCTATTTTCAGTTATGGCGCCGATTGGATGTGGTTTGATACCTTAACTCTTGACCATGACACTGACGGCTATTTTGGCACTGTCAGTATTGAATTTGAGCTTCATGCCCATTACAGTGACCTTTTTTATGTTTGGCGTTTTAATGAAAGCTGTACTTTAAACTTTAATACCGAGGATATTGACAGAAGCACACCCGATGTCTATCTTGTAAAAACTTCTGCGGATCGCTATGGTAAGAATGTATCAATATCTTTCTTTTTTGAGCAGTGGGATGGTTTATCAAAAAGTAAACTGGCTATAACTCAGTCACAGCTTACGTTGAAAGGTCTTGATTACTTCCAAGCTTCAAACCGTTCTGCTCAATCATTAGGGGCAGACAGTAGCTCCATATCCGTTTCGGACACCATCGACGGTGTTATCCTCTATAATCTGATTGCAACAAAAACGAGCGGATTAAAGAAGGACACAACATATACCTTCATGCTTGATTCCGCCGAATCACAAGATATTGCGCCGTTTATAAGCGGAAAAGCCTATGAATATGAGATTACCGTCACTTCCGAAAACGGCAACACGGGCCACTTGACGGGAATTTTGCAAATACCTCAAAAAGTCACAGGATTTTCATGCGAAAACACGCTTGACATGATTATCGGTGACACCGCCGAATTGGAATACTCGGTATTTCCCGCAAATGCGCAAGAGCAAGGCGTTTTGTTTGAAAGCTCTGATACAAACGTCGCTGAAATTGATGCAAACGGAGTTATAACCGCCAAGGCAGAAGGGCCGTGCATAATCACAGCAACCACGGTTGACGGCGGTTTTTCTGCATATTGCTCTGTTACCGTGCTGAGTACAGCGGGATTTCCTGTTCTGAATGAGGTTGTTAACTATTTAACGGTCACATATTTCAACAAGCTGCTGGTTGCAGTTGATTTTGTGAAAGATGAGCTTATAAGCATCGGCGCATCGGTTGATGAGCTTGAAGAAATAAGCTTGACGGGCAAACATCATCCCGTCACCGAAATAATGTCGGCGTTCGTTGCAATGGAAGCCAACTGTCAGAAGCTTCGGGCATCAGCGGCTGCGCAAGGAATAACCATATCAAGCCTGCCTTCAACGGCGCAGACTATACACAAACAGAATTACAACTGGATTATCGTTGTAAACACATGGATTGCTTTTCTTAACGAATTGCATTCAAAAATAAACGGAGGTGGTTAATTTGAGAAAAGTTAATATTAACTTCACTGCCGAAAAAATGCTCCCTGATGGAGATTGTCTCGGCAAAAAAGGCGAACTTAATGCAACGGAGCTTATAATTACTCCGCCTGCGGAACTTGCCGAGAATGATGATGTGGCAGGTTATATCATTGCATTTCAGATTGGAGTTCATAGAACCTTTCGCACAGAGCTTATAGAAAAAACGAGCCCGTTAACCTATAAGCTACCTATTGAAACAACACAGGCAAACATGATTTCGATTCAGCTTGAGGGCTACGATAGTAATGAAAGCTTGATAGTCAAAAGCAGTGTGGTTGATGGTTTGTATTTTGAACCGTCTGTTTGCGGTGAAGAGATAACGGGAAATTCAAAAAAAAGCCTTGTTTCGGATATTGCCGCCAACACCCTTTCTCGCCACACCCACGAAAACAAGGACATCATCGACAAGCTCTCGGAAGATAACGGCACGTTGACCTATAACGGTAAAACGATTGGCGGTTCAGGTGAAAGACCAACGGCGACAAAAACATTCTCTTTTGACGAAATGATTTTGTATCCCGACAGCATGACTATATCGGAGTGTTTGACAGTTATTTCAACCGATGCAATAGAGGACATTCCCGTAGGAACGGAAATAAAAACCATAGAGTTTAAACGTGAAAACGGCGAATGGGTTGATATTCACGGAATGTTTGAAATTGATGATGTCCCCTATATTCTTAACATGCACAAGGTTTATTTTTCTGAACAGTATCAAACATATTTTTACGCAATAGTTTCTTTTGCAGGTCAGAGCATAAACGCTATCGCAAACGAGACATCCAATTATATGATAACCGAAACACGAATCACATACTACACAGATTAATTTTACGGAGGTAATAAAAATGACAGCAATCGCAAAAGTAAAGAAAATCACTCCCCCAAAAGGCAGTATTCTTCAGGATTATCTCGGCGAAAACTCTATCTCGCTCTTGGCAGACAAATCACAGCTCCCGAAGAATGCGGTTATTGACCGTGTTCGCCTTATGGGCAGCTTCAAAGTCAATAAAAAAGAGGTTAAGGATGTAATTCTTGAAGATAT
>JBGVNA010000276.1:0-12287 GCA_045125175.1 Acutalibacteraceae bacterium | reverse complement strand
CATTTCCGCCGAGAACAAATCCGAGCAGCAGCAGGCACGTATTCCCCTGACCTTATTTGCAGCCATTGAAATTCCCACACCCGTTCCGCAGAAGAGCAGACCAAGCTCGCATTCGCCGCCCGCAACAGCTCTTGCGGTTTTTTCAGCATAAACCGCATAGTCGCAGGAATCGGATGAATATGTTCCGTAATCCTTAAATTCAATATTTCTTTCTTCGAGATGACTGATAATAACCTGCTTAAGCTCGTAGCCTGCATGGTCGCTGCCTATTGCAATCATAGTGATTCTCCTTTTCTTATTCTGAGCTCGCGTTCTGCCTGCGGAAGCCTTAAATAAACGGGTGCAAGCAGTGCCGAATCCATAAATTCATTATTTTTTTCAGCGGCAAGAGCCGCACCGAAAGCTCGCTGATATCTGCGGTTTTCGCCCGCAAGCTTTGCGTTTAACAGCTTATCGCCAAAAGCCTTAAAACAAAGCTCTGCACCGTCACCCGCAATATAAATCTTATCGTCATATTTCAAAAGCTCTTCACCAAGTTCATCAATTGAAATCGCCTTATCCTCACATATACGGGTAACAGCCGCGCCGTCACAACGGAACAAAGCCGTATAAACCTGATTACATCTTGCATCCATTGCAGCGCAAACAATGCAGCTTTCATCAGCAAAATTATAGGCAATGCTCTCAAGGGTTGAAACACCCACACACGGCTTATTGTCGCACATCGCAAGACCTTTTACTGCTGCAACGCCGATGCGTATACCAGTAAAAGAACCGGGACCGATATTAACGCAAAGAGCATCAATGTCTTTTATTGTCATATCTGCCTGTGAAAGCACATTATCAACCATAGGCATCAAGGTTCTGCTGTGGGTAAGAGCGTTATTCACAAAGCATTCGCTTATCAATCTGCCGTTTTCGGCAACAGCAACGCTTGCAGACTTCGCTGATGAGTCAACAGCCAATATTTTCAAGGGTTTCAGCTCCAATTATCTCAATTTTTCTTTCGTTAAAATCATCTGTTTTGGTGATGGTTACTCTGATACAGTCATCGGGAAGAATGGCTTCAATGTTTTCGCTCCACTCGATAATGAGGCATCCGCCTGCATCGAGATAATCAAAATATCCCGTGGAATAAAGGTCATCCCAGCCCGAAATACGGTACATATCAAAATGATAGAGCGTTCTTTTTTCACCTCGGTATTCATTGACAAGAGCAAAAGTAGGGCTGCTCACATCGCAGTTGATGCCCATTCCTTTTGTAAAGCCTCTGGTAAAAGCGGTTTTACCCGCTCCAAGATCGCCGAACATTGCAACAACAGAGCCGTCTTTAACCGTATTACCGAGCAGCTCACCGATTTTCTCGGTTTCCGCCGCAGAATTTGTTTTATAAATCGCCATACTGCACCACCTTACGGTATTATAGCATACAAAAAAGCTTATTTCAACATTATCATAAAAAAATCCCGACCCTGACGGGTCGGGAAACGGTTTACGAAAGTTCACAAGGAAGAGCACAAACTTCTTTGTAGAATTTACGAAGTGAAATCGGGTCAGTAAAAACACCCATATAATCTGTGTGGTCCATTGACTCAATAACGGGCATAACATTCCAGATACCCTTTTCAATATTATCGGAGTCATAGTCTTTATAAGGCTCACCGTCCGGATGATGAGCGGAATTCGTGCTGACTATTCCGTCATTAACACGCCAGCTTTCATCGATTGCAATACCGAAAAGCTCATCCCTGTCATAACCGCAAATATTCGGCGATGTCAGCAGGAACAACGGATTCATAGTAGGTTCGGGGTAAAGATTACCTGTTATCGGACCTTCGAAAACACATTCCGATGAATAAGAGAAATAATAAACATCATCAAGCATCTTGATGCGTTCATTTGCCTCTGCCGCTCCCTTGACGGTTAAATCATAATATGCTGAATCCTTTGAATTGAGCATCTGCTCAATAAGCTCGGTATCAAATTCACCTTCAAATCCGTCATCGGGATAATCGGTTAAACCGAAATGTTCCATCTGAATATCCCATATAGGCCTAAGCGGTGTGTTATCGAGAATGCCCCAGATATAATAAAAAGCATTAACCATGATATTGATAACGGGATATGTATCCTTATCTGCCGCAAGCGAACCGTTATGAGGTGCGGAAAGAGTGGTTATTGAATGAATATATTCACCCTTGCCGCCCTTGAAGAAATCGGACACATCATTACTCGCAGCAATCTCGGCTTCGTCACCGTGTTCAAGAATTGAGGCAAAAAGACGGATTGTTACACCACCCATGCTGTGACCGACGAGATTAACTTTAATAATTCCGCCGTTTTCATCAGTCTTACCGAAATAAGGGCAAAGAGGTTCATCGTAGGTTCTTCCGTATCTTGAATGACCGTGCTCTGCGGAGTGAGCCTCACCGTAGTCAACTGTTGTTCCCGCAAGCTGAGCATAAAGCTCACAGGCTCTGTCCCATGCGGAGCTTGCACCGCCTACACAAGCGGTATAAACATCATAGCCCTGCTTTTCGAGATATTTCGGAACATTACCTGCCGTTGTTCCCCAATAAGGCACAAGCTTATCAATACCCTGATATTCGCCCCAGCCCATAAGTCCGTGAACAAAAATAAACGGATATTCGCTGCCTTCAACATCATCAGACGAAGCAAAGGCTGTTGTTGAAAGTGCAAAAACACCTATTACAACGCAAAGAAAAACTGAAATAATTCTTTTGAACATTATCTGATCACCTTTTAATTTTCAAATTTTTTAACAAGTTCATTAACCGTTCCGGGCACATCGGTGATTATGCCGTCAACTCCGCATTTGAGCATTTTATTAACGGTTTCGGGTTTATTTACAGTCCAGACATTAATACCGATACCGTTTTTATGAAGGTCCCTGACATATTTCTTTGTAACTGCAAAATAATGAGGATGAAGATAATCTGCTTTGATTTTTTTGGCAAATGCAACGTAGCCGAAAAGCATTTGCTTATAGAAAAAGAGCTTGTTGGGCGCATAAAGGAAGCCTGTTTTGCAATCGGGGTCTATTCTTTTACACTCAACGAGCACATTGGGATCAAAGCTTGAAATAAGAAGCTTTCCGAAAAGTCCGTGAGCTTTTACTGCGTTGATTGTTTTTTCAACTATCTCCATATTGCCGTCAAGAGGCGGTTTAATCTCGATATTCATTATCTCAATATCGGCGGTTTCGCACAGGGCAAGGAATTCCTCCAGGGTAGGAAGAGTTGTTCCCTTGAATTTCTCATGGAAATATGAGCCGAAATCATGTGTGCGAAGCTCCTCAAGCGTTTTATCCTTAACGTTACCCTGTCCGTCGGATGTTTCGTCTATTGTATAGTTATGGCAAATAACAGGAATTCCGTCCGACGTAAGATGGATATCGGTTTCAAAACCGTCAACGCCGATTTCAATTGATTTTTTGAAAGCAGGAATAGTATTTTGCGGAGCTTCTTTGTTCGCTCCTCTGTGTGAAATTACCTTGCAATCAACCATATTTATCAACCTTTCATTTCATATAAAGTATATCCGTTTCTTGGTACATGTATAATTTTAACAGAACAAAGTTTATATTGCAAGATACAATTTGTCACACTTGACTTTAATAAAAATGAATGCTAATATAAATTGTATATTTTTTCAAAAGGGTGATTAACTATGTATATGGAAAACTATGAATTCTGGTTTGTGGTCGGCAGCCAGTTTCTCTATGGACCCGAAGTGCTCGACACTGTTGCTGAAAGAGCCGCTGAAATGGCTGATAAAATGAACGCAAGCGGTCTTCTGCCCTGCAAGGTTGTTTATAAAGTAACGGCAAAAACATCCGAAGAAATAACAGAAGTTGTTAAAGAAGCAAATTATAACGATAAATGCGCAGGCATCATTACATGGATGCACACCTTCTCACCTTCAAAAATGTGGCTAAACGGGTTGAAGAACCTTCAGAAGCCTTATTGCCACTTTGCAACCCAGTACAACAGAGATATCCCCAACGAAGAAATCGACATGGATTTCATGAACCTTAACCAGGCTGCTCACGGCGACAGAGAGCACGGCTTTATTGCCGCAAGACTCCGCACACCCCGCAAGGTAATTATGGGTTACTGGCAAGATGAAAGAGTTCTCAACGAGCTGGGCAAGTGGATGCGTTCTGCAGTCGGCGCAGCTTTTTCAAAAGCTCTTAAAGTTATGCGTTTCGGCGATAACATGAGAGATGTTGCGGTTACTGAAGGCGATAAGGTAGGCGTTCAGGAAATTCTCGGATGGGAAGTCAACACATGGCCTGTCGGCACGCTTGTTGAATATATAAATGCTGTAACCGATGCCGAGGTTGATGACCTGATGGCTGAATACAGCGAAAAATACGAAATGGCAACAGATAACATTGCAGCAGTCCGTTATCAGGCTAAAGAAGAAATTGCAATCAAAAAAATGCTTGACGAAGAAGGCTGCAAGGCATTTACAAACACATTTCAGGATCTTCACGGCATGGAACAGCTTCCGGGTCTTGCAAGCCAGAGACTTATGGAGCAGGGCTACGGCTACGGCGGCGAAGGCGACTGGAAGGTTTCTGCAATGACAGCAATTATTAAAACAATGACAGAGGGCATGAACGGCGGTTCAGCCTTCATGGAAGATTATACCTACAATCTCGCACCCGGCGCTGAATACTCACTCGGTGCGCATATGCTTGAGGTTTGCCCCACCCTTTCGGCTGAAAAACCCAGAATTGAGGTTCATCCCCTTGGCATTGGAGGCAAGGGCGACCCCGCAAGACTTGTTTTTGAAGGTAAAGCAGGCAGTGCAGTTGTAGTCAGCCTTGTCGACATGGGCGGCAGACTGAGAATGATTTGCCAGGATATCGAATGCGTTAAACCCATTCTCCCCATGCCCAATCTTCCTGTTGCAAGAGTTATGTGGCGGGCAATGCCCGACCTCTGCACCGGCGCAAAATGCTGGATTATTGCAGGCGGCGCACATCACACGGTTCTTTCATATGATGCAGACGCAGAAATGCTCCGTGACTTTGCAAGAATCATGGACATTGAGTTTGTTCATATCAATAAAGACACCACTCCCGAAGGCCTTGAAAACGAGCTTTTCCTCAACGACCTTGCAAGAAAACTTAAATAAGCCAAAACATAAAAACGGCTGTCTTACCAAAAGTAAGACAGCCGTTAACTTTTTATTTATCTGCCGCTTGTTGCAGAGGTTTTGAGGGTAACGTCATGATAACCGCCCTCAACAATGCTTGTTGCGGAAACAACAGTGAGCTTTGCGTTCTTCTGAAGATCAGGAATGGTAAGAACACCGCAGTTGCACATAGTTGACTTAACCTTATAAAGGCTCTTTGCAACGTTGTCAGCAAGAGAACCCGCATAAGTAACATATGAGTCAACGCCCTCTTCAAAGCTGAGCTTTGCCTTGCCGCCAAGGTCATATCTCTGCCAGTTTCTTGCTCTGTTGGAGCCTTCACCCCAATATTCCTTAACATATGCGCCGTTAATCATAAGCTTATTTGTGGGGCTTTCGTCAAAACGTGCAAAATATCTGCCAAGCATAAGGAAGTCTGCACCCATAGCAAGAGCAAGGGTCATGTGATAGTCATGAACGATACCGCCGTCTGAGCAAATGGGAACATAAATACCTGTTTCTGCATAGTATTCATCTCTTGCTGCAGCAACTTCAATAAGAGCAGTAGCCTGTCCTCTGCCGATACCCTTTGTTTCACGAGTGATGCAGATTGAGCCGCCGCCGATACCGACCTTAACAAAGTCTGCACCTGCTTTTGCAAGGAATAAGAAGCCCTCACGATCAACAACGTTACCTGCGCCTACCTTAACCTTATCGCCGTATTTTTCACGAATGAAAGCAAGAGTCTGCTCCTGCCATACGGTATAGCCTTCTGATGAGTCTATGCAAAGAACATCTGCGCCTGCTTCAACGAGAGCGGGAACACGCTTTTCATAGTCAAGAGTGTTGATACCTGCGCCTACGATATAGCTCTTGTTTGCATCAAGAAGCTCCTGAGGATTATCCTTATGCTGTGAATAATCCTTACGGAAAACAAAATAAAGAAGATTTCCGTTTTTATCAATGATAGGAAGTGAATTGAGTTTGTTATCCCAGATGATATCGTTAGCTTCCTTCAAGGTTGTGCTTTCCGGAGCGGTTATGAGTTTTTCCAAAGGAGTCATGAATGATGAAACGGGAGTTTCAAGATCCATTCTGCTTACTCTGTAGTCTCTGCCGGTAACTACGCCGAGAAGCTTGCCGTTGGGTCCGCCGTTATCGGTAACAGCCATTGTGCTGTGGCCTGTAATTTCAATAAGATCAAGAACTTCTGCAAGTGTTGAATCAGGTTTGAGGTTTGAATCACTTACAACGAAGCCTGCCTTATAGCTCTTTACTCTTGCAACCATTGCAGCTTCATCTTCAATTGACTGAGAGCCGTAGATAAATGAAATGCCGCCTTCCTTTGCAAGCGCAATAGCCAATGTATCGTTTGATACTGACTGCATGATTGCAGAAACAAGAGGAATATTAAGGCTCAGAGGGCACTCCTCTTCGCCCTTTCTGAACTTAACAAGAGGTGTTTTAAGATTTACATTTGCGGGGATACATTCCCTCGAGGTGTAGCCCGGAATAAGAAGATATTCGCTGAATGTTCTTGAGGGCTCCTGACAGTAAATAGCCATTGTTATCACTCCTTCTGGAAATTTCGGCTGCCGGAAAAGTCAACCGAGTATATAAAATGTATTTTACAATAAAGTTTTTAAAAAGTAAAGATAAAAAACGAAATTTATCGGCAAAATTCCGTAATATAGTTGTTTATGCACTTTTTGATAATTTCAATTGCTGCTTCTCTGTTGCGCACTTCGTCAACAACAGTTTCTTTATCCTCAAGATTTTTATAAACCGAAAAGAAATGGGTCATTTCGTCAAACACATGAGCGGGAAGCTCGCTGATATCCTTATATGTGTTGTAGTTAGGGTCATTAAAAGGAATTGAAATGATTTTTTCATCAAGCTTGCCGCTGTCCTTCATTGTAATAACACCGATAGGATAGCAACGAACAAGGGTCATCGGGTCAATTTTTTCGCTGCAGATAACAACAACGTCAAGCGGGTCACCGTCATCGCCGTAGGTTCTGGGGATAAAGCCATAGTTTGCGGGATAATGTGTTGAGGTATAAAGAATACGGTCAAGCATAAGCAAACCGGTTTCCTTATCAAGCTCATATTTTTTCTTGCTGCCCTTTGTTATTTCAATAACCGCCATAAAATCCTCGGGGGTTATTCTTTTAGGGCTTATATCATGCCATACGTTTCCCATATATCCTCCTTAAAAATAAACTGTTTTGCCTGTTCTCGCAGATTCATAAACGGCGTTAACGATTCTGACGCTCTTGATTGCTTCCATGGGAACAATTGAGGGGTCTCTGTCCTCAAGAACGGCATTTATCATATCCTCAACAACATAGTTGTGTCCGATGCAAAGCGTGGGGTCAAGAGCTGCTGCAGAGCCGTTGCCTGCATATTTTTCAAGCATCTCTTTTTCTTCATTTTCAGGAACATCCTTGAACTTCCAGAGCTTAAGCTCGTCCTGATCAGCTTCCATAGAACCGTTTGTGCCGTAAACCTTAATATCGGTGCAGATGCCCGGATATGCACAGGTTGTGCTGATAAAGGTTGCAATAGCGCCTGACTTGAATTTGATAAGCGAGGCAGTGAAATCTTCGGTTTCGATTTTATGATTATAAATCGCCATCTGTGAAGTTACGCTTTCAACCTCACTGTTCATCATCCACTGCATAAGGTCAACAGTATGAACAGCCTGATTCATGAGAGAACCGCCGCCGTCCATCTCCCATGTGCCTCTCCAGCCGCCGTTATCATAGTATTCCTGAGTTCTGTGCCATTTAACAGCAAAATCGCCGAAAAGAACCTTGCCGATTTTTCCGCTGACAACCGCATCGTGCATGGGAGTCATATCGAGATTATATCTGTTCTGATGAACAACGCCCGCTTTCATACCCGTTTCTTTTCTCGCCTCTTCAATTTTGAGGGCTGCCTCAACGGTTATATCAATAGGCTTTTCGATAAGAACATTCTTGCCCGCTCTCATCGCTTTTATTGCAAAATCAGCATGCATGCCGCTCGGAACAGCAATGCTGACAGCCTCAATATCGGAATTTTTGAGCATTTCGTCAAAATCAGTATAAGTGAGCGTTTCAGGATAAAGCTCCTTGATTTTATCAAGCTTTTCCTGCTTAAGATCGCAAACAGCAACAAGATTTGCATTTTTTGATTTTGCAGCGGCATCAGCATGGCGCATACCTACGCCCAGACCAACTACTGCATAGCCTACTTTTCTTTCCATATTTTTAAAACCTCCAAATTATTATTCAAAACCGTTAAAATCCCCTGCCTCCGCCGCCGTGGCTCCTGCCGCCTGAGGAACGGTGAACTGACGAACCGCCGTGATGGCCTCCCCCGCCGGGTCTGCCATGGTTATTATTTCTCGGAATTTTTGTTGTTACCACATTACGGCTTATGACATTATCGGTTGAACTCGTAAGATTGAGAGTCATATCATCCTCATCAAACTCATCGCCCTTGCCGTAATTTTTATATTTGCTTTTCACCGCAAAAACGGTTATCGCCGCAATTACAAGACCGATTACAATATAAACAATAATATCCGAGAAATCAAACGAATTTTTGCCGTAATCATAATCACTGTAATAATAATCATCAAAATTATTCTCGGGGAAATAGTAATAATGCTCTTCAATAATTTCGCCCTCGTTTTCCGAATACGCCGCTTCATTCTGCGCAGTTTCAATCATCAGAAGAATCGCTTGAGCATATTCACCGTTCGAAAGCTCATTGTAACCGCTGTCGATTACATAATCAACCGTGTAATCGTCATAAGTATAAATTGCTTCACCCGTTGTTGAAATCCACACGTTGCGGTTATCCATATCAATCAGAAAAAGCATGCTGTTTTCGCTCCAGCCTTCGCTGTCGATAAGATTGTCATGATAATCATCGGCATACTCTTCGCTTGTATGACCCTGAGCATAATCAATTGTTAAAACCGCAAGAGAATAACCCGTTGCTTCCGAAAACATTTCTGCACTTGTAAGAATTTCTGCACGCTCCTCCTGCGTAAAAAGCATCGCATAATCGTCAACCGTGTTTTCGAATGCAAAAGCCCAGACAGAAAACATTAAACTCAAAGCAAAAGCAAGAGCGCATGAAAATATTTTTTTCAAAACAGAAGCACCCCCGCAAGCGTTAATATCAGCGATGCACCTGCGGCAACGCACGCAAACAAAGCTGCAAGCTTACCATTGCTTACAGGCAATTCGCCATAAACCTTACCTGTCTGACCGTTAAGAGCATATATATAACTTTTATCCTTATGCTTGTAGTTCAAAACCCACACCGGCAGAAGATTATAGCTCCATTTGAGCTCACCCACATTTATCGAGCTGTCCTTAACGCTGACGTTGGCATACTCAATGGATTTTTCAAGCTTTTCCTCGGAAAACCGCTTGATTTTCTGCGTAACATCCGCTTGGATTTCATCCGTTTCAATGTTGCGTTTTTCAGCAAAAAATCCTGAAAGATATGACATTGAAAAAGGCACAAAATCAGCACCGTTAAACGGACATACATAACGCATTATATCTTTATCTTTGCCTTTAAGTGCTGCTTCCGGCATATTCCGCACCTGCATATCACCCTGTCTGAAATGACCACGGATTGTTGTTTCGGTATGGCGGAAATCACCAACCATCCATGAGCGCACCTGCTTTGAAGTTGCATTTATGCTGCCGTTTGTTTCACAATCTATATACCAATAAGGGAAATATACACCTTTTATTTCTTCAAGACGTGATTCCGAGATAAAATCCTTGGGCAAGAATTTTCTTTTTCCGCACATTTCTTTAAATTTTTGAATTGCGCCTTTTTTGTCTATTTTGAACGGAATAATCATATCGGGCTTCATTTCGCCGCTTAACCGTCCCGAAAGCACAACGGGATTTGAGCAGTAATAGCAGGTTGTTGCCGCAGTTGTTTCATCTGTAACAATCTGAGCACCGCAGCTTGGGCAGACATAAAGCACGGCATTTTCATACTCCTGCTGCTCCGCCGTTTTCTGTTCCGGATTTTCGGTGTTCAAATCACTGTCTTTGCCGAAAAAATCCTCTTCCTTAAACACAGAATCGCAATATTCACAGATAAAATCCTGCTTCAAAGCATCAAACTTAAGACCTCCGCCGCAATTCGGACATTTATACTGAACAGCATCCAACACTATCACTCCCTTTCAAAAAAAGCCAGACCGATATCAACGTTAACCCGCTGCGGTCTGACTGCGACGGGCATAGCTCCGCCTTATTTCTTTTTATAAGTTGTAAATCTGAACTTAACCTCTTTCTGCTCCTGCTCTTCGCCTTCAAACACACACTCCCACTCCTCTTTTTTATCAAGGTTGGGGAAGAATTTATCCGCAGGCTTTGCCGTTTCAACCTTAGTGACATACGCAGTGTCACAATAAGGCAGAAGCTGCTCATAAACAGAAGAGCCGCCTATAACATAAACGGTGTTTGTGTCATATCTTTTAAGCTGAACAAAAAGCTCATCAAGGGAGTGGCAGACGATAACATCGGGCGCACTCCAGCTTTCATCCGTTGTAAGAACAATATTCACCCTGTTGGGCAGAGCTTTGGGCCCGGGAAAAGTGAGAAATGTTGACTTACCCATAACCACAACATTACCTGTTGTTTTTTCTTTAAAAAACTTCATATCGGCAGAAATATGATTAATGAGAGAATCACCCATTCCGATTGCCCAGTTCTTATCAACGTTGACAATAGTTTTCATTATTAGTTAACCTCATTTTCAGATTGCAACGGGAATTTTCTCGCTGAAATCGTGATATTTATAATTTTCAAGTGAAAAACTGTTTTTACTGAACTGATAAAAATCCGTAATGCTCTTATCCATCACAAAATCGGGTGCATCATAAGGCTCTCGGCTTATAAGCTCTTCAATAATGGGAACATGGCGGTCATAGATATGAGCATCGGCTATAACATGAACAAATTCACCCGCTTCAAGGCCGCTGACCTGCGCAAGCATATGAACAAGGGCGGCATACTGACAAACATTCCAGCAGTTAGCGGCAAGCATATCCTGCGAACGCTGATTAAGAATTGCATTGAGCTTATTGCCCGATGTGTTGAACGTCATGCTGTATGCGCAGGGATAAAGAGCCATTTCGCTCAAATCCTGATGAACATAAATATTTGTCAGAATTCTTCTGCTCTGAGGGTTATGTTTGAGGTCATAAAGCACTCTGTCAACCTGATCCATGTCACCCTCTTTGTAATGATGCTTAACACCAAGCTGATAGCCGTAGGCCTTTCCGATGCTTCCGTTTTCATCTGCCCATGAATCCCACACATGGCTGCCGAGGTCATTAATGTTATTGGACTTTTTCTGCCATATCCAGAGAAGCTCATCAACAGCGCTTTTGATAAAGGTTTTTCTGATTGTCTGAGCGGGAAATTCCTTGCTCAGATCATATCGGTTGACAACGCCGAACTTTTTAACGGTATGTGCGGGAGTGCCGTCCTCCCATTTGGGACGAACATCAAGGTCTGTATCCCAATATCCGTTCTTGAGAATATCTTTACAAGTATCTATAAACACCTTATCTGCAAAACTCATTTTATTAACCTCCCAAGCATTTTATGAAGTCGCCCAAGCCGCTTTCAAAATTCACGCCGAGACGTGTATCAGTCTGAGCCTCATAAGTTCTTTTTATTGCGGAGCATGTGAAATCAAGAGCAATTTCCGCACTTTCATATATTGACTTTCCTTTGAGATATGCGCCTGTTAATGCAGATGCAAAAATATCACCCGTGCCGTAATATATCCCGGGATATTTCTCCGAAAAACGGTAGAACGGTTCGCCACCCTTGCAGCAGACAGCGCATCCGATTTTATCTTCTTCAAAAGAAACCCCTGTCAGAACAATCATAGGCACGTCAAGCACCTCAAACAGACGTTGCATCAAGCCCTCTATGTATTCTTTCGTGTAAGGAGGCTCAACATACTCCTCCTCAAGCAAAAAAGCCGCTTCTGTAAGATTAGGAACAATTATATCTGCCTTTTTGCAAAGAATAATCATCTCTTTGGCAAAAGACTCATCAAAAGTGGTATACATCCTGCCG
>JBGVNA010000275.1:0-6175 GCA_045125175.1 Acutalibacteraceae bacterium | reverse complement strand
GGTCTTTATTTTGAAGGGCATTGTTGAGCAAAGAGCTATTGAACTGGCTGAATATATCGTTGAAAACAAAACCACAGTGAGAGCTGCCGCCAAGAAGTTCGGAATTTCCAAGAGTACGGTTCACATTGACGTTTCCCAGCGGCTGAAAAAGCTGAATCCGTCGCTGTATAACGATGTAAGAAAAATTCTTGATATTAACAAAGCCGAAAGGCACATCAGAGGCGGCATGGCAACAAAGCAAAAGTTTACAAAATAAAGATAAAATCATGTTGAATTCAGAAATAAGATGTGATAAAATTATGAAGAAATATGGGCTAAGCCCTAAGTTTTACAGAAAGGATCATCAAAATGAAGCAGCTTAAAATCGGCATTATCGGTGCCGGAAGAATCGGTTCTCTTCATGCAAAGTCAATAACATACAATGTTCCCACAGCAACCGTTGTGGGTATTACTGATGTTTTCATGGCAAACGCAGAAAAGGTTGCAGCCGAGCTCAACATTCCCAAGATTTACAAAGATTATAAGGAGATGCTTGCTGATCCCGAGGTTGAAGCAGTTCTTGTTTGCTCATCAACAGACACTCACGCTGACATAGCTATAGAAGCAGCGCAGGCAGGCAAACATATCTTCTGCGAAAAACCCGTTGACCTCACTCCCGAAAAAGTTAATGCCGTTATTGATGCCGTTGCCAAGGCAGGCGTTAAACTTCAGGTTGGCTTTAACCGCCGCTTTGACCATAATTTTGCAAACGTAAGAGCAATGGTTAACGACGGCAAAATCGGCGATGTTCATATTGTTAAAATTACATCAAGAGATCCCGCTCCCCCTCCGGCAGAATATTCTGCAGTCAGCGGCGGCATGTTCCTTGACATGACTATTCATGATTTTGATATGGCTCGTTTCCTTGCAGGCAGCGAGGTAACAGAAGTTTATGCAAACGCAACCTGCCTTGTTGACCCCGCTATCGGTGAAGCAGGCGACGTTGACACGGCAGTTATCAGCCTTAAGTTTGCAAACGGTGCAGTTGGCGTTATTGATAACAGCAGACGCGCTGCATACGGCTATGACCAGAGAATTGAAGTGTTCGGCAGCAAGGGTGCTGCTGTTGCCTCAAATGACACGCCCACAAATGTTGTGTTCATGGGTGACGAAGGCGTTGTTGCCGATAAGCCTCTCTACTTCTTCCTTGAAAGATATATGCAGTCCTTCAGAGATGAAATGCTCCAGTTTGTTGAGGCGGTAATCGAAGATAAGGCAACTCCTACCACAGGCGAGGACGGTCTCAACTCAATCCTTGTTGCTCTTGCAGCCAAGAAATCCGTTGCAGAAGGCAGACCTGTTCAGCTTTCAGAAATGATGTAAAACAAAAGCTCCGCTTCACGGCGGAGCTTTTAATATGTAACAATATCGTTTTGTTTAAGGCTGAATTCAACATCGCTGCGAGGCACAAGCTTTTTACTTTCCACTGAAAAGAACAACCCTTTTTCTGATAAAACAGCAGAATATTCGTGCCACTGAGTATCATAATAAAGGCATCTGTCACTCAATTCTCTGCTTAAAAATAATTCGGAAACAACAGTTTTTGCATCATCATCGGGAGCATATGTTTCGGCCACGCTCTGAACACAAGATACAAACGAATCAATCTTGTCTGTCTGATTGCAGGCAAGGTTGATTTTTTCTGCATCCCCCTGCTCATTTACTGAAATTTCAAACACTATTTCACTATTTCCGGAATATGTTGTATAGAACACATGTCTTTCATTCTCAATAAAGGTATTTGATACATCAAACAAAATATTTTTATCATGTTTCTGCACCCTGTTAATAAATATCAGAGGACTTACCGTTTCCTGAACAGAGCAAGCAGACAACGCAAATAATGACAAAGTAAAAACGAAACAAATCAGCTTTTTCATCGGATACCGCCTATCAGTATTTTTTTCTTTTCTTCATATTGACAGCTGCAATACCGCCGAGCATCCCGCAAATTATCATTATTGCCGATAAAATAAACAATCCGTTACCTGCCGATGCATGATTAACGATAAACAGCACAATTGACGAAACAACCGCCTGTATAAGCCCTGTTAATGAACCATAGACAGCACCTTTTTCCTTTATCGGACGAACAGCCGCAAATCCGCTGAACAGACATGAAACCGCGCCTGCCGCCAGACCTGCCGGCATATAGCTTGAAACTCCCGCACCTGATTTAAGCGCAAAAGCCGCAAAAACAGCAATCAGCACAAAATAAAACACAGCACCGGAAACCGCAGCAATAACAATTCTGAGAAACGGCGCACTTTGTTTTTCTTCTCTTCTTGATTTTTTCGGCTTTCCGCTCATAAAAAAACTCCTCTCATACCATTGCTAATCAATAATATGAAAGGAGTTGATAAAATATTCAAGTTAATTACTGGTCAAAGGTGTCGTCCTTTTTCTTTGTCTTCTTTCTTTTTGCTTTGCTGTTTTCAGCAGCCTCTTCCATCTTCTTCTGCTTTTCAGCTTCAGCGGCAGCCTTGGCAGCTTCTCTTTCTTCCGCAGCCTTTGCTTCAGCAGTATTGTTTGTTGAAATTGCCCACTTTGCAATTTTCATCTTATTTCTGTCTGCACCTGTTTCGATGATAAGAGAATCTTCCTTAACAGTTACAACACGGCCCATAATGCCGCCGATTGTTGTGATCTCATCACCGATCTGAACGTTGTCACGCTTTGCCTGCTCTTCCTTTTGCTTCTTTTTCTGTGAACGGTTCATAAAGAACATCATCGCAACCATAACACCAACCATAATAAGCAATGACCACTGGCTGCCGCCTGCAGCACCGCCTGTTGATGAAGCTGCTCCAGTTGAAGCAAGTAAAGTAATAAAGTCCATTAAACTAACCTCCAAAAGATAATGCAAATATTATACATTAACAAATCAAATTATGCAATACTAAAATTAAATATTTACAATAAAGTTATATTCTGGTGTCTAAAATATCAACATTTTTATTTCGGAATTCCTCAAAAGTTCCGCTATCAAGGCTGTCACGTATATCCTGCATAAGCATATTATAGAAATACAGATTGTGCATGACGCAAAGACGCATGGCGAGCATTTCCTTAGCCTTGAACAAATGACGGATATATGCCCTTGAAAACTTTGAGCAGACCGGGCAACTGCATTCGGGGTCAATAGGCTGAGAATCTCTCTCGTACTTTTTATTATTAAGATTTATTATGCCTTTTTTCGTGAACAGATGACCGTGCCTTGCGTTTCTGCTTGGCATAACACAGTCAAATAAATCAACGCCTCTGTAAACTGCCTCGATTATATTCCCCGGTGTACCGACGCCCATAAGATAACGGATTTTATCGGCAGGCATATGAGGTTCTACTGCTGAAATTATGCGATACATATCCTCTTTAGGTTCGCCTACGGCAAGACCGCCGATAGCATAACCGTCAAGGTTAAGCTTTGCAATTTCTTTCATATGAGAAATGCGCAAATCATCGAAGGTACAACCTTGGTTTATGCCGAAAAGAAGCTGATTTTTGTTAACGGTATCAGGAAGCGAGTTGAGCCTTTGCATTTCGGCTTTACAGCGTTCAAGCCAACGCGTTGTTCTTTCACACGACTGTTTCGCATAATCATATTTTGCAGGATTCTCAACACATTCGTCGAATGCCATTGCAATGGTTGAACCGAGATTAGACTGAATTCTCATGCTTTCTTCGGGACCCATAAAAATGTGTCTGCCGTCAACATGTGACTGAAAATATACGCCCTCTTCCTGAATTTTTCTTAATGAAGCAAGCGAAAAAACCTGAAATCCGCCGCTATCGGTAAGAATAGGACCGTCCCAGCCAGAAAATTTGTGAAGCCCGCCCATGTCACGAACCAAATCATCTCCCGGTCTGACATGCAGATGGTATGTATTTGAAAGCATAACCTGACAGCCGATCTCTTTCAAATCAACCGCAGAAAGAGCACCCTTGATTGCTCCGCAGGTTGCAACATTCATAAAAGCCGGAGTCTGCACCGTTCCGTGAACTGTTACAAACTCTCCCCGCCTTGCATTACCTTCTTTTTTGATCAATTTATACATATTTTTTACTCTCCGTAGAATACGCATGCATCGCCGAAGCTGAAAAATCTGTATTTTTTCTCAACGGCAATTTTATATGCGTTCATTGTGTTTTCATAACCGCAGAAAGCACTGACAAGCATAATCAAAGTGCTTTCGGGTAAATGAAAGTTTGTTATAAGACAATCGATGCATTTAAATTCATATCCGGGATAAATGAATATATTGGTCCAGCCTTCATCCTCGCATATTCCCCCTTTAAAGGTTGCAACGGATTCAAGCGTTCTGCAGCAGGTTGTACCGACCGCAAATACTCTGCCGCCGTTTGCCTTGGTGCGGTTAATTATATCAGCCGTTTCTGCAGGCAGATGATAGTGTTCGGAATGCATATGATGCTCTTCAATGTTATCCGCCTTAACAGGTCTGAAAGTGCCGAGACCGACATGAAGCGTTACAAATCCGACTTCAACACCCATCGCTTTTATTTTTTCAAGCAGTTCAGGTGTAAAATGAAGACCCGCAGTAGGTGCCGCAGCGCTTCCCTCTTCTTTTGCATAAACGGTCTGATATCTTTCTTTATCCTCAAGCCTTTCGGTAATATAATGCGGCAACGGCATTTCGCCGACCTTATCGATAACCTCAAAAAAATTGCCTTCAAAGCCGAATTTTGCAATGCGGTTGCCGTCCGGCAAAACTTCAACTATTTCAGCCGTAAGAATTCCGCCGCCGAAAGTAAACTTATGCCCGACCCTCGCTTTTTTTCCGGGGCCTGTAATAACTTCCCATGTATCGAAGCTTTTCTGATTAAGTAAAAGAAATTCAACAACCGAACCGGTGTCAACTCTTTCGCCGTACATTCTTGCGGGCAAAACTTTGGTGTTATTTAAAATAAGGCAGTCGCCGGGTTTTATGTAGTCAATTATATCGCTGAAAGATCTGTGAGCGCATTCACCTGTTTTTCTGTTAACAGCAAGCATTCTGGAGCTGTCACGCGGTTCAACAGGAGTTTGAGCAATCAGTTCTTTAGGCAAATCATAGTAAAAATCGCTTCTTTTCATTAAAAACCTCAAAATTCTTTCAAAATTTCCAATATATTTGTATAAATAATCATTTGACTTAACACTGCCATTTGTGCTATCATCATAATATTATTATAATAGGTTTTTGTCAAGGTTCATATTAAACAAAAATTTTATTAGAATTTCTGAAAAGAGGTTAAATTTATGAAGAATTACAAAGTCGGCATTGTCGGCGCAACAGGTATGGTAGGTCAACGTTTCGCTACTCTGCTTGATAAACACCCTTGGTTTGAAGTTACCGTTCTTGCAGCAAGCCCCCGTTCAGCAGGAAAGACATATAAAGAAGCAGTCGGCAGCAAATGGTGCATGGCAACCGATATTCCCGAAAGCATGGCCGATATCGTTGTTATGGATGCTACCGCTGATATTGAAAAAATCGCATCTTCCGTTGACTTCATCTTCTGTGCGGTTGACATGAAAAAAGACGAAATCAAAGCCCTTGAAGAAGCTTACGCAAAAGCTGAATGCCCCGTTGTTTCAAACAACAGCGCTCACAGAATGACTCCCGACGTTCCCATGATCGTTCCCGAGCTTAACACAGACCACGCCAAAATCATCAATTCGCAGAAAAAGCGCCTTGGCACTGAAAGAGGATTTATTTCAGTTAAATCAAACTGCTCACTCCAGAGCTACGTTCCCGCTCTTTATCCCCTCAATAAATTCGGCGTTAAAGATGTTCTTGTTTGCACATATCAGGCAATCTCAGGCGCAGGCAAAACCTTTGACACATGGCCCGAAATGGTTGATAACGTTATCCCCTATATTGGCGGTGAAGAAGAAAAGTCAGAAAAAGAACCCCTTAAGATCTGGGGTGAAATCGTCGGCGACGAAATCGTTCCCGCAACAGCACCCAACTTCACCGCACAGTGCCTTCGTGTTCCCGCATCAGACGGTCACATGGCAGCAGTTTTCGTAAGATTTGAAAATAAGCCTTCAATTGAAGAAATGAAAGAAATCTGGAAGAACTTCAAGGGATATCCCCAGCAAGCAGAGCTTCCCAGTGCACCCAAACAGTTCCTTAAC
>JBGVNA010000274.1:0-8678 GCA_045125175.1 Acutalibacteraceae bacterium | reverse complement strand
GGCATTATCGCCAATGCTGACAACAAGCGTCTGAAAGAAAAACTGGCTTCCGCAGAAAAGACGGTTTCCATCTGGAAGCAGCGGTATGAAGCGGTAAACGAAAAATATATGGAACTCAAACAGAAAGCCCAACCCTTTCTGGATGCACTGGAAATCGCATCCGAAAGAGTTCGGGCTTTTATTTCTGCCGTCCTCGCCAGAGGAAAGGAAACAAGGGAACTTAAAACACCTGCCCGCAAGCGTGGACAGGATATGGAACTTTGATGGAGGGATTGCCTATTGAAGAAATACTATGAGGAAGCGAAATATAATGCGGCATTTGACCGCTGTGTGGATGTTATGACCCAATTGCTCCAGAAATACGGGCATCAGGTTTTGGATAAATTAGAGCAGGACGCTCCGCAAACGGTGGAGAGTTCCAAGGACGATAAGCAGGCGCAGCCTTTAACGGATAAGGCTGCGTAAAAATTTACAATTTACACGTTGCGTATTCGCTGTGGCTATGCTATAATGATTACGCAACGTGTATTTTTGTTTTTAGGGAGATAGGCAGATGGATTGTAA
This sequence comes from Acutalibacteraceae bacterium, assembly GCA_045125175.1. Taxonomy (GTDB): domain Bacteria; phylum Bacillota; class Clostridia; order Oscillospirales; family Acutalibacteraceae; genus CAG-177. The sequence goes on along the minus strand of JBGVNA010000274.1, from coordinate 8,114 downwards.
AAACAGAATTATAAAGTTGCGGGAAAGCACAGGACTAAACCGGAAGGACTTTTGCAAGCTCGTCAATATCCCATACCGGACGATGACCGAGTGGGAACTGGACAACCGCCATGCACCGGATTATGTGCTGAGACTTTTGGAGTATTATATCCGCAACGAGGGATTGATGGTAAAGGAAACGAGCGAGGGAGGTGGCGACTCTGAAAAAGAAGCAACTTAAATGTTATCTATATACGAGAGTGTCCACTTCCATACAGGTTGACGGGTACAGCTTGGATGCCCAACGTGACAAGCTGCGGAAGTATGCGGCATACGAGGATATGATCGTTGCCGGGGAGTATTCTGATGAAGGATTTTCCGGCAAGAACATCCAAGGGCGGCAGGAGTTCCAGCGGATGCTGAACGACATACAGGATTGCAAAGACGGAGTATCCTATGTGCTTGTTTTTAAGCTCTCCCGATTTGGCAGAAATGCGGCGGATGTTCTGAACTCTTTGCAGCTCATGCAGGATTTTGGAGTAAACCTGATCTGTGTTGAGGATGGCATTGACAGTTCCAAGGATGCCGGAAAGCTGATGATTTCCGTGCTGTCTGCGGTGGCAGAAATTGAGCGAGAGAATATCCGCACTCAGACAATGGCAGGTCGTGAGCAAAAGGCTCGTGAGGGTAAGTGGAACGGCGGCTTTGCCCCTTATGGATATAAACTGGAAAACGGCAATCTTGTCATCGCAGAGGATGAAGTGGAAGTAATCCGTATCATTTATGATCGCTACATCCACACCAACGAGGGAGTTGCCGGTGTTGCAAAATATCTTAACCGCAATGGTTTTGTAAAGAAGCTGCGCCAGAACAACACGATTCCCGGATTTTCAAGAAACTTTGTACAGGATGTACTTGATAATCCTGTTTACATGGGCAAGATTGCTTATGGCAGACGAAGAACCGAAAAGAAGCAAGGTACGAGAAATGAAATGCACGTGGTTGAGCAGTCAGAGTTCCCTATCTACGAGGGAAAACACGAAGCTATCATTTCGGAGGAAGAATGGTATTTGGCGCAGGAAAAGCGCAAAATCAATTCTTTCAAACGGGAAAAGGTCAATAATCCAGATCATGCCCACATCCTGTCCGGTATCTTGAAGTGCCCGTGCTGCGGAAAGAGTATGTATGGCAATATTGCCAAGGCTCATAGCAAGGATAATAAAACGAGATATTATTACTACTGCAAAAATACGGTAACACCAACCGGGCATGAGTGCAGTTTCCGTCTTAATATCGAGCAGACGGAGATCAATAAGTTCGTGGCGAAAGTTATTTCTGCTATGGTCAACAATCCCCGATTTGTAGAAGCAATCAAGGCAAAAATCGGAACAGCGGTTGATACCGAGGATATGGAAAAGCAGATTGCCATTCTGCAAGGCCAGCTAAAGCAAGCCTTTGGAACAAAAGGCCGCTTGGAGCGTCAGATGGACACCTTGGACATTAACGATGCTCATTATGACAGAAAAATTTTGGATTTGCAGCGTCGCTATGATGAACAGTATGATACAATAGCAGAAATCGAAGTGCAGATTGGCGAGCTGCAAGGACAGATACGCAGCATCCAGCAGGAGAAAATCTCCGGTGACAACATCTATCGTCTGTTACTGGCATTTGATGAAGTCTACAATTCCGCAACGGAAGCGGAACAGAAAGAGTTTATGAAAGCCTTTATCGAGCGAATCGAGATGTTCCCGGAAAAGAGAAAAGACGGTAGCTGGATAAAGAAGATTGTATTCAATTTCCCTGTCCCTGTTGAGGGCGGAGAAGTGAAAGAACTTCCCTTGGAAACTGAAACAACCGTCGAATCCGTCGCGATTTTGTCCCAAATGTAACAAAACAAACGGAATAAGAATAAAAAATCTTTTTTATAACAATGACCAAAAATAAAATTTAGCTTGATTTTTCGGATATATTGTTCTATAATCCTAACTGTAATTTAAATGCTATAATGGCAAAGAATGTGTTTTTGAAAGGAAGGATTTCTCAAATGGGTATTTTGAGTGACATTTTTGGAAATTTAGCCAACACTCAGCCTGAACAGGTCGTTATGTGGATAATCGGCGGCATACTGATTTTCCTCGCAATCAAAAAGGAAATGGAGCCTACTCTTCTTTTACCGATGGGCTTCGGCGCAATTCTTGTTAACCTGCCTATCCCTGACCCTGCGGTAACTGGCGAGGTTTCGGGTGTAAGAGCGGTTATTGATTTCCTGTTTGAAATAGGTATTGACAGCCACGAGCTTTTCCCGCTCATTCTTTTCATCGGTATCGGTGCCATGATTGACTTTGAGCCCGTTCTCACAAACCCCAAGCTTATGATTTTCGGCGCTGCGGCACAGTTCGGTATTTTCTTTACCCTCTGCCTTGCATCACTCTTCGGCTTTGAGCTTAAGGATGCCGCATCAATCGCTATCATCGGCGCAGCGGACGGCCCCACCTCAATTTTTGTTGCAAATATGCTCAATTCGAATTATACAGCAGCTATCATGGTTGCGGCATATTCATATATGGCGCTCGTTCCCATTGTTCAGCCCCCCATCATCAAGCTTTGCACAACAAAGAAAGAACGCCTTATCCGCATGAAGAATACAGGCAAAAAGGTTTCAAAGCTTACAAAGATTCTTTTCCCCATCGTTGTTACAATCATCGTTGGCCTTGTTGCTCCTGATGCAACAGCCCTTATCGGTTTCCTTATGTTCGGTAACCTTATCAGAGAATGCGGCGTTCTTAATTCACTTTCTGAAACAGCGCAGAATGTTCTCGCAAATCTCATCACAATCTTCCTCGGCTTTACCATCGCTTCAAAGATGGTTGCAGAGGACTTCCTCAGATTTGAAACAATTCTCATCATGCTTCTCGGTCTTGTTGCATTCGTTGTTGACACCTTCGGCGGTATCATGATTGCAAAGATTATGAACCTCTTCACAAAGAATAAGATTAATCCCATGATCGGTGCAGCAGGTATTTCAGCATTCCCCATGTCCGCAAGAGTTGTTCATAAGATGGGTCTTGCAGAGGATAACCAGAACTTCCTTCTCATGCACTCAGTAGGCGTTAACGTTTCGGGTCAGGTTGCTTCGGTTATCGCAGGCGGTCTTATCCTTACACTTGTAGGCGCACTTGTTAAGTAATAGGAGGGGAAAATAATGGATACAACAGTAATTACAGAAGTTGCAACAACAGCAGCTGAAATGCAGTATGAATTTGCGATTACTCCCGAAAACCTTACCCAGACAGTGCCCATCATGGCCAAGGGAATGATAGGCATTTTCATCGTTATGGGTATTATCATTCTCTGCGTAATGCTCCTCAACTACCTCGGCTCACCTGACAGAAAGCAGAAGAAAGAGGCAAAAAAAGCAGCTAAGGCTGCGGCAAAGGCCAACGCCAACGCAAATCAGACTAACTGATAACAACTCCCGCAGGTCAACTGCGGGAGTTTTTTGAAAAAAGGAAGAAAAACAATGTCCCACACTTCAAATTTAAAAACAAACCCCGACGCCTGCCCGCTTGCCAAAAAATGCGGCGGCTGTCAGCTTCAGAATATGAGCTATGACCGTCAGCTTAAATGGAAGCAGGCAAGGTGCGAAATACTTCTCAAAAAATTCGGAAAAGTTGATAAAATAATCGGCATGGAAAATCCTTATCATTACCGCAACAAGGTTCAGGCAGCCTTCGGCAGAACAAAAAGCGGCAAGATAGTTTCTGGTGTCTATCAGTCGGGCAGTCACCGCATCGTTATGGTGGACAATTGCATGACAGAGGATGAAATTGCCGATAAAATCATTGTTGATATCCGCAATATGCTGCCCAAATTCAAAATCTGGACTTATGATGAGGACAGAGGCACGGGCTTTCTTCGCCATGTTCTTGTTAAAAGAGGCTTTTCAAGCGGCGAGGTTATGGTCGTTATCGTCGGCGCAAGCGGATATTTTCCCATGAAAAAGAAATTCACTGCCGCCTTGCTTGAAATGCACCCCGAAATAACCACCGTCGTTCTCAACATCAATCCCAAGGATACAAACCTTGTGCTGGGTGACAGGGAAGAGGTGCTTTACGGCAACGGATATATCGAGGATACCCTCTGCGGCTGTGTTTTCAGAATTTCACCGAAGTCTTTTTATCAGATAAATCCCGTTCAGACAGAAAAGCTTTACGGCAAGGCGATGGAGCTTGCGGAGCTTGACGGAAACACAAAGGTGCTTGACGCTTATTGCGGCATAGGAACAATCGGTCTTGTTGCCGCAAAAACAGCAGGCAGTGTTATCGGCGTTGAGCTTAACCCCGATGCGGTTAAGGATGCAATATCAAACGCTAAGCGCAACGATGCGAAGAATGCAAGGTTCTATTGCGCCGATGCGGGCGATTTTATGCAGGAGCTTGCGGAAAACGGCGAGCGTTTCGATGTGATTTTTATGGACCCGCCCCGCTCGGGCAGCAGCAAAAAGTTCATTGAGTCCCTTGCGGTTGCAGCGCCGAAAAGAGTTGTTTATATTTCCTGCAATCCGGAAACCCTCGCAAGAGATTTGCAGCTGATGACGAAAAAAGGCTATAAGGTCAAAAAAATCTGCCCCGTGGATATGTTCCCGCATACGAACCATATAGAATGCGTCGTGCTTTTAGTGCGCGGAGAGTAAAGATGGAGAGCAAAATGGATAAATCACTGAAAAGGAATGCTTATTTTGATAACATCAAAGGTGTTTTGATTCTTCTGGTTGTTGTCGGGCATGCCGTTGATATATTTACGGGAAGCTATGATTCAGCCAAGGCGATGTTTCTTTGGATATATTCTTTTCACATGCCGTTGTTTATTTTTGTTTCTGGTTATTTTTCGGGCAATGCAGCCAAAAGCAAAAAACGCACGGCACAAAGAGTTTTTCTGTTTCTCACCCTGTATCTGTTTTATAAAATCGGAATATATATCAGCAATTCGTTGGTTGCGGGCAAAGCGACATTCCGCCTGCTGACCGAGTCGGGTCCGCCGTGGTATCTGTTTGCAATGGCGGTCTACAGCATCGTTTTGTATTTCATAAAAGATATCGGTGCGGAATACGGAATTTCATCCGTGCTCAGAAATCCTGTTCTGATAATTTCGGTTATTTTTGCTCTAACGGCAGGTCTTGATTCCGAAATCGGCGATTTTCTGATGCTTTCACGCATCATTGTTTATTTCCCGTTTTTTTATTTTGGCTATCTGTTAAGGAATATAAATATAAAAGAGAAAATCAAAAAAATCTGCCCCGCACCCGCAGCGGTCATTGCGCTGATTGCGATATTTATAATTGCGTTTGTATTTATTGACGATGTGTATATTATGCGTGCGATGTTTACGGGCAGACATCCTTATTCAAAGCTTGGAGGCTTATCGGATTACGGAGCTTTGTTCAGATTGGCGGCATACGCCGTTTCTGCGCTCATGAGTTTTTTGATTCTGGCGGCAATTCCCGAAAAAACGCCGTTCAGACCGATAACTCTTGCGGGAAAATCGAGTCTTCAAATATATCTTTATCACCGTGTGGTGCTCTATTTGCTGAACTTTGCGGGATTGGATAATCTGCTTCTGAAGCTTGGCTATGCGGGAGTAATCCTGTGGCTCATAATTTCTGCGGTTGTTGCATTTGTCCTGGCTGTCCCCGTGCTCGGCAAACCTGTTGAAATCTGGCAGAAAATAATTAACAAGTGGATAAGAATATAAAAATCCCGCCGTAGTGTTAACTGCGGCGGGATTTCTGGTGGACCTAGTGGGATTCGAACCCATGACCTTTCGGATGCGAACCGAACGCTCTCCCAGCTGAGCTATAGGCCCGTTTGCAACAGAATTATATAACTTTTTCTTTTGAGTGTCAATAAAAAACTGTGCAGAATACCCCAAAGTTATAAACATCTTTGTTAAAAACGACATAAAAAACTTTGGTGTCTTGCGTTTGGAGAAAAATAATGCTATACTCTTATGAATACGAATTACAACGATACAAAATTTGTAACGGTGAAAGAGCAGGTATGGAATGAAAAAGAAATTGCTGATGATAATTAATCCCTGTTCGGGCAGGGACAAACGTAATGATGATTTGCCTGATGCATTGAGAGTTTTCGGCGCTCACGGCTACAGTGTTAATGTTATGAACACAACAAAGCCCGGCGATGCAACGGATTTTGCCGCGAAATACGGCTCGGATTATGACCTTGTTGTGTGCCGCGGCGGCGACGGAACCTTCTGCGAAATGATGAACGGCATAATGACGCTCGAAAAGAAGCCCGAAATCGGCTTTGTTCCTGCGGGAACAACAAATGACCTTGCGAGCACAATCGGTCTGCCTGCCAAAGGCGAAAAAGCGGCTCAGCTTATCATGAAGGAGTCTGCCAAGCCGTGCGACCTCGGTAATTTCAACGGCAGATATTTTACATATGTTGCGTCTTTCGGCGCATTTACAAAATGCTCCTACGCAACCTCTCAAAAGCTCAAAAACAAGCTCGGCAGAACAGCTTATTTCTATGAAGCTGCAAAGGAAATCAAGGATATCAAACCTGTTCCCATGAGAGTATCTGTTGATGGCATTGAGTTTGAGGGTAATTTTATTTTTGGTTCAATTTCCAATTCTTACACCGTCGGCAAAATTATTCACCTGAGCGAGGATACCGTTTGTCTTAACGACGGCAAGTTTGAGGTGCTTTTTGCCGAAAAGCCCGATGATATAAAGGGTTGGGTTGGCTTGGCAGAGTGCATTCTCAAAAGAAATCTCACCCATAAAAATCTGAAGTTCTTCCAGGGCTCGCATGTTGAAATCGAAACCCTTGACGGTTCAAAAATCCCGTGGACAGTAGACGGCGAATTTGCAGGGGATGTCAGCAAGGTGACTCTTGATGTGTGCAACCATGCGTTCAATATGTACCGTCCTCCGCTGCTTCATGAAATGGAATGTGTTAATGACGGAAAATAAACACGGGAAAAGTGAGCATCGAAATTTTTTATATAAATACATTATATAATTAATTTATCCGCATCGGTTTAACGGTGCGGATTTTGCTTTGAGAAAAAATTACATTAAAAAACTCAAAAAATCTATTGACATAAATCAAATGTTGTGATAACATATTAAAGCAATTTACGGAGAGATACCGAAGTGGTCATAACGGAACGGTCTTGAAAACCGTCGTACCCTTACGGGTACCGTGGGTTCGAATCCCACTCTCTCCGCCATTTTAAACTTAATTATTTTATATATAAGTTACCGATTTGGAGAAGTACTCAAGTTGGTGACGAGGCGCCCCTGCTAAGGGCGTAGGTCGGGTAACCGGCGCGGGAGTTCGAGTCTCCCCTTCTCCGCCAAAGAAAAAGACATCCAACAGGGTGTCTTTTTTGTTTATATTCATTTATATAATATCGAGGTGTCTTATGAAAAAAGAAATGAGAAAAGCCGAGCGCCGTCTTTCCGATGAAATGACAAAAGAGATTCTGAACAACGGTCTTTACGGCGTGCTTTCAACCGTTGGCGAGGATGGGATGCCTTACGGAGTGCCCATGAGCTATGCCGTTGACGGCAGCAGAATTTATTTTCACTGTGCTCCGGAAGGTCATAAGCTTGATAATATAATATACAATAATAATGTTTCATTTACCGTTGTTGACGGAGTTGAAACCCTTGCGGATAAATTTTCAACCAAATATCGGTCTGTGATAACTTTCGGCAAAATCTCTGTTGCTGATGATGTTGCCGAAAAAAGAAAAGGAATTGAAGCGATTATGATGAAGTATTGCGCCGATTTCGCTGACGCAGGTGATGCATATATTAAAAAATATTTTGAAAGGTTTAAAATCCTGTTTATTGATATTGAAAGCATCAGCGGCAAGGGTAGATTAGAATAAAATAAATCATTAAAAAATCAGAAGTCGCCCCCCGAAAAGCGTTGAAAAACAAGGGGATTGGGGGTGCGGGGGAGAAGAAACACACGGAGGGGTTGAGAACAGTGGAGAAAAAAGTTGAAAAAAAGTGTTGACAAATCGAAATGGATTTGGTAATATAGTCGAGCACTCCGCAAGAGAGCGGTGTGCGACGCACCTTGAAAATTAAACAACGA
>JBGVNA010000273.1:0-23848 GCA_045125175.1 Acutalibacteraceae bacterium | reverse complement strand
TTCCCTGAGGTCAACCTGAACACCGTTTTTAGAAAGCTTTGGTTCAACCTTTTTAAGTATAAAGTTCAGCCTTTTCAGTGCTTTTGAAAAAGCTTCATAAACGGGATTACCTTCAACATAAACTCCGTCACCGGCAAAAATGCTGAGACCTATATCGCCGGCAAGGTCAATGAGCTTTCTCTTTTTTAGAGATTTATCAACCCCGATAAACAGTAACCTGCCCAAACCGCCGACAGTTATTGAATTAACGAGCTTTTTAACAGGTTTTTTCCAAAATCCTTTGCCGTTAAAAATTCCGTTTATGCGATTGATTATTGAATATTTAAACTGTTTGTCAAAGAATTCTCGGGTTGAAAGCCCCTGCATATCTGCACCGAAATCAGGCACATCGATTGACTCTATGTTCACAACAGAATTATCAACGGTTATTTTTCTGTATTTCGCAGGACTGCCGACAAGACAAGCCGTACATACATCAACAAGCATATTCCCTTTTTCAGATATAAATTCATTAACGCTCTGAATGTGCATATGACCCGTCAGCACCAGCTCAACACCGCTATCAGCGAGGAACGAAGCAACTTTTCTCCATTCTCTGAGCTTTGCGTCGCCTACGAGGTCAAAAACAGGCACAGGCGGAATTATCGGATAATGACAGATTGCAAAAACGGAACAACCGTCTTTTTGGGCTTCATCAAGCTGAATCTGCATCCATTCATACATTTCGTCGTCAATGCTGCCTTTTCTTCTGCCCTCACTGTCGCAGTTAATCGCAAGCATTCTCACGCCGTCTGCAACCTCGGCAACATACGAAAGAGTTCGTTTGTCTACGGCAAGAGCTTTGGAATATCCAAAATCATAATACAAGTCATAAAGCTGATTAAAAGGAGTGCCTTCAACCTGAATGCATTCATCATTCACAAAAGCTCTCGAATATTCACCGTAATCATGGCCCGCTGTGATAACATAAATCTTTTTACCCGCTTCTTTAAGCTTACAAAGCTCTTTAATAAAGCTTTTGTGGCTCTCAATTTCGCCGTTTTTCGAAAGGTCACCCGGAATGATAACCGTATCGATACTTTTATCCTCTGCAAGCTTTGCAAAAACGTTTTTAACTATATCGCTGCTTTCTGCCATGAAATACTGCTCACGCTTCATATATTCATCATAAGCAGCACCGCTCGCACCGAGAGAAGGCTCAAAATAATGGGTATCTGTCAAAAGATAAAAACTGATGGGCTTCATATTATCACCCTTTTTGTATTATTCAGTTTATTATATCATTATTTCCCCGAAAAAACAATAACAAATCACTCAACGATTTCAACCTTGATAATGTTGGTTGTTCCCGAAACGCCGATAGGAACGCCCGATGTAATAACCGCAACATCATCGGTCTTAAGAAGATTTTTTTCTTTTGCCACATTAACAGCGTGCCTGAAAAGTTCAAACACTTCTTTTTTCTCATCAATCAAAACGGGTGCTATTCCCCAAGAAATGCTGAGCTGCCGCCACGATTTTTCATCCGTTGCGCAGCCGATAATATTGCAATCCGGTCTGTAGCGTGAAATCATTCTTGCAGAAAGACCCGTTTTTGTAACGGTTACTATTGCTTTTGCATTAAGGTCATGAGCGGTTGTGCAGGTTGCATGGCACACCGCATCGGTAACATCGGGATTTGCCACTCTTTCTCTTTGAAAAAATCTTTTGCGGTAGTCAATATCATGCTCTGTTCTCTCCGCTATTCTCACCATGGTTTTGAGTGCTTCAACAGGAAATTTACCCGCTGCAGTTTCGCCAGAAAGCATGATTGCGCTTGTGCCGTCATATACGGCATTTGCAACGTCGGTTGTTTCAGCTCTTGTGGGTCTTGGATTTTTCATCATGGAGTCAAGCATCTGAGTTGCGGTTATAACCGTTTTTCCTGCTTTATGGGCTTTCTTAATGATTATTTTCTGAATAACGGGGACTTCCTCTTCGGGAAGCTCAACGCCCATATCTCCCCTTGCAATCATTATTCCGTCAGCCTCTTTTATTATGGCATCAATGTCATCAACGCCCTGCTGATTTTCGATTTTGGCAATAATTTTAATATCATCACCGCCGTTTTTTTCAAGAAATCTGCGAAGCTCACGGATATCGTCTGCGCTTCTCGTAAAGGATGCTGCAATAAAATCAAAACCGTTTTCAACGCCGAAAAGGATATCTTTTCTATCCGCCTCACTCAGATATTCAAGCCTGAGATGGATGCCCGGCACATTAACCCCTTTGTGATTTGAAATATATCCCGAATTTCGCACAACGCACTGAATTTCGGGATATTTCACTGAAATAACAACAAGCTCAACAAGACCGTCATCAATCAGAATTCTTGTGCCGATGCTCACATCCTTTGCAAAACCCGGATAGATTATGCTTGCAATATTCTCGTTACCCATAATTTTTTCGCCCGTAAGAGTAAACATCTGCCCCGCTTCAAGCATCACACCGCCGTTTTCAAAATCACCGAGACGGATTTCAGGGCCTTTCGTGTCAAGAAGAAAAGCAACCGGCATCCTCTTCTTTTCTCTTATCTCTTTGAGAATAACCATTCGCTGCCTGTGTATCTCATGCCCACCGTGTGAAAAGTTGAAACGTGCAACGTTCATACCCTCCTCAACAAGCTGCTCAAGAATTTCGGGGTTGTCGGTGGCAGGTCCGAGGGTGCATATAATTTTGGTTTTTCTCATAGTCGGTTTCTCCTGAATCAAATATTTTTTGACATTGCGGTTTTCTTGTGATAGAATGCAGATAGTAATATATAAAGAAGGTTTTATGTATGTTTGATTATTTCAGAGTTGCCTGCGCCGTGCCCGATGTTGAAGTTGCGGATGTTGATTTCAACATAGCGCAGATGGCTAAATTCATAAAAATTGCAAATGATGCAAACGTTGACTTGCTTGTTTTTCCCGAGCTTGGAATAACAGGCTATTCTTGCTCTGATCTTTTCTTTCAGCAAACACTGCTCAATGCAGCAAAAAGCGGAATCAAAGCGCTTCTCAAAGAAAGCGAAAGCAACAATATAATTATTGCCGCAGGCGCTCCGATTATGAGCAACGGCAACCTTTATAATTGCGCCGTTATCATTTCAAAAGGCAAGGTTATCGGAATTGTCCCAAAAACCTTCATTCCCAATTACGGCGAATTCTATGAAAAAAGATGGTTTGTTTCTGCAGCAGAGCTTGGCAAAAACGCAATAAGCTCAAAGGAGCTGGGCATTGACGGCGAAGAATACGAAATCCCTGCAGGCGTGCTTGTTTTTAATGCCAACGGCATTAAAATCGGCTTTGAAATCTGCGAGGACTTATGGGCTCCCTTGCCACCGAGCACAGCTCTCTGCCTTGCAGGCGCAGAGATAATTGCAAACATTTCTGCAAGCAACGAAACTATTTCAAAAAGAGATTACCGCCGTAAACTTATAAATCAGCAATCTGCAAGAAACATCTGCGCATATGCATTCTGCTCAGCAGGCTGCCTTGAATCAACATCGGATTTGATTTTCTCCGGACACAGCCTTATCAGCGAAAACGGAATAATCACTGCCGAACAGAAAAATAAAATCGCAAGCGATTATATGATAATCAGCGATATCGACATTGAAAAGCTTCGTCACGACAGAGCGCACAAAAGCTCATTCGCCGATTGCAAGGCTTTCTGCGACACAGACGATATCCGCACGGTAAATATTGAAACAGATGCATCAAAATCAAACGGTGAATATACCAAAATCAACAAACTGCCTTTCATTCCTTCAACAGAAAAGGACAGGCTTGAAAGATGCCTTGACATATTTGAAATGCAGGTTGCGGGTCTTAAAAAGCGTTTGCTGAAAACAGGCTGCAAGCCCGTTATCGGCATTTCGGGCGGTCTTGATTCCACCCTTGCGCTGCTTGTAAGTGTTCAGGCAGTCAAAGAGCTTGGCAGACCGCTTACGGATGTTGTGGGCATAACGATGCCCTGCTTCGGCACAACAGACAGAACCTATAACAACGCTCTTAGCCTTATGAAATCTCTCGGCATAACAAGCCTCGAAATCAACATCAAGGATGCCTGCCTTCAGCATTTCAGGGATATCGGTCAAAGCGCCGATAATTATGACCTCACCTATGAAAATGCACAGGCAAGAGAAAGAACACAGGTTCTCATGGACTATGCTGGCAGGGTCAACGGTCTTGTTATCGGCACGGGAGACCTGAGCGAGCTTGCTCTCGGCTGGTGCACATATAACGGCGACCACATGAGCATGTACGGCGTTAATGCAAGCATCCCCAAAACTCTGATAAGATGGATGATTGACAGCCTTATCAAAAACAATATTTTCACAGAAAGCACCGATTATCTCAGAGATATTGTTGACACACCCATCAGCCCCGAGCTTCTGCCTCCCGACGCAAAGGGCGAAATCGCACAGCAGACAGAAAGCATCGTCGGCCCCTATGCCCTGCACGATTTCTTCCTTTATTATGTTTTGCGCTACGGCTTTGAGCCCGATAAGATTTATGCACTCGCCAAGAAGGCATTTGCCGATGATTTTGACGAAGAAACAATTATGAAATGGCTAAAAACATTCTACAGACGTTTCTTTACTCAGCAGTTCAAGAGAAACTGCATGCCTGACGGCATAAAAATCGGCAGTGTAGGTCTTTCTCCCAGAGGCGATTGGAGAATGCCATCTGATGCAAGCGCCGCTCTGTGGCTCAAAAAACTTGATGAAATAATCTGATATTACTCACCCCGATTTACAGAAAAATAAAATTGGGGTGAGTGTTTTTTCTTTCTGCGGCGAATAATAGGTGAAAGTGTTAACACGGAGGTGTTCGAATGGACAACGGTGAAAGTAGCTACCGCCGTTTTCTTGACGGAGACGAAAGTGCATTCGGGGAGCTTCTCGATATGTACAGCGAAAATTTAATATTTTTCATTAACCGCTATGTGGGCAATGTTGCAATAGCGCAGGAGCTTTCAGAGGATGTTTTTGTTGACCTTCTTATTCACAAAAGAAGATATAATTTCAAAACGTCTTTGAAAACCTATATCTTCACCATAGGACGCAACAAAGCAGTCAGCTATCTGCGGCGCTGTGCCCGCAGACCCGAGTGCGCCTATGAATACATAGAAGAAGAGGCAGACCGCAGAAATCTTGAAGATGAATTCCTCAAAAGGGAGCGTGAGCGAGAGCTTCACCGAGCCATAAACACCCTTAATGAGGATTATAAAACGGTTTTGCATCTCATATATTTTGAAGATATGAGCTACGAGCAGACCGCAGCGGTTATGAAGAAAAACAAAAAGCAGATTGAAAACCTTGCATACAGAGCAAGACAAGCCCTCAAAAAAGAACTTGAAAAGGAGGCTGAGCTTCCATGAAAAACAGAGAAGAATATGAAGCGAGCATTTTTGCAAAAAGAGATGCTTTGCTTGCCAAACGCAAAAAGAAAATTCAGGCAGCGATTTCCGCAATGTGCATCATCATGTGCTTCGGCGCAGCAGCATATGCAATGCCGAAAATGATGAACATATCTTCCGACAATGAAGCTGAGGGATTAACCGCACCGTCTGATTGGAATAATTACGGCACCTATGAAGAAAAACAGACAGAAGAAGCCACTGAAAGTCAGACACTTATTACGCATTTGACCGTCACAAAAACTGCCTCGGCACTTGAGGATTCTGAATATTCCACAAACGGCACATATAAATCCGAAACGTATAACGAATTTGCGGAAGAAGCCGGGGATACTGCCGAAGCAGAAACGGCGAACAAAGTTTTTGATGCCAATAAACAATTCGGTTATGACGGCTCATCCGGCAACACCGCGGCCGCGCCTGAAAGCACAAAAAAAGCTTCTTCAATGGGAAAATACACAAGCAAAGAAATCATCGAAGCGGCTAAAAAATATCTTTCCGAAGATGAACTGAAAGCAGTTGAGTGGATTGAACCTTTTACAACCGCAACCCGCACGAGTAACGGCGAGGAATATTATGACATTCTTTTCAGCGGTGAGGAAACAGCAATAAAGCTAACCCTTAATGCAGAAAATCTTGAGCTTGTTGAAAAGAAAATTCTTGCTACCTCAACCGAATCAAGCGGCACTACAGCTAAGCCGCCCGTAACAGCCGCTCTGCCGGAAAGGACAACACCCGCTTATAATCCGAATGAATAAGGGGGAATAAAAATGAAAAAAGCAGTTGCTGTTCTGATAATGCTGTCAATGGTCTTCTGCCTGTTTTCCTGCTCAGGAAACGGCGGCAATGATTTGACAAACGAGATTACCGAAAAGCTTGCAGAAACCGTTTCAGGCAGCGTTGAAAGCACAACAGAAGAAAATATTCCAGACGTATCGGCAACCGAAAATCCGCTTCACAACGGACTTTCCGCAACACCGAAAATTTCCGCCGTTGTTACGGCAGACTTCGGTTTCAGAATGTTAAAACAAGCTGTCAGTCAGCAGACAAACGCACTTATCTCTCCCGTTTCACTGATAACCGCCCTCGCAATGACCGCAAACGGTGCAAGCGGCAAAACCCTTGAGGAAATGGAAAGAGTTTTAGGTGCAGGTATTGAAACTCTCAACAAAAATTTTTCTTCCGACAGCTTCAAGGCGGACGGAGTGAAGCTTGCAAATTCTGTTTGGTTCAAAAACGCAAGCAAAAATGACCTTGTCATTAACGACACATTTGTAAACACTGTGCAGAATATCTACGGTGCGGAAATGTTCGGCAAAAAATTTGACAGTGAAACAGTGAGAGATATAAACCGCTGGGTAAGCAAGAATACGGATGGCTTGATTAACAATATGCTCAGCGAGATACCTCCCGAAGCTGTGGTTTATCTTATAAATACCGTTCTTTTTGATGCCGAATGGGAATATCCCTACACCCAAAGCGATGTGCATAAAAATCAGATTTTTACCGCTGAAAACGGCGAAAAGCAAGCCGTTACCATGCTCAACTCCACAGGTAACAGCTGGGATTATTTCGGCTTGGGTAAAGCAGAGGGTATCGTAAGACGTTACAAAAACGGCTATTCCTTTGCTGCAATTCTGCCCTATGAGGGAGTCAGCATATCGGCTGCCCTTAACAGCTTCACGGGCTCAGACTTCGTAAAAGCCGTAAATCCCACAAAAATTTATCCTACATGCGCCACAGGGATTTATCCGATTAACATTAGTCTGCCGAAATTTGAGTTTGAATGTAAATTCACATTATCCGACACCTTGATTGACATGGGCATGCCCACCGCATTTTTATCAAAAGAAGCCGATTTCACAAAAATGGGCACATCATGGGTCGGAAATATCTTCATCGGCGAGGTTTATCACAACACTTACATAAGGCTCGATGAACTCGGCACAAAGGCAGGCGCGGCAACAGTGATTGAAATGAAAGCAGAGTCCGAACCGTATTTTGAAAAGACCATTGAATTCAACCGCCCGTTTATTTATGTTATCTATGAAACGGAAACAGGTACTCCCCTGTTTATCGGCACGGTAAGGGATTTTGAAAAATAAAGCATAAAGCAAGAACACGGGTCAGTGAATTTTCACTGACCCGTGTTCTTTATTTCTCATATTTATGATTTTTGATAACATCTTTTGCAATATATATCGGCCTGCCCTTGGTCTGAATATAAGTGCGGGCAATATATTCGCCGATAATGCCGATGCTAAGAAGCTGAATACCGCCTAAAAGCAGAATAAGCACAACGATGGTTGGATATCCTGCAACGGGATTGCCGAAAACAAGCTTCTGAACAACAACAACCACAAGATAAATTATCGAAAGAAGTGATGTTAAAAGACCGATTACGGTTGAAATTCTCAAAGGTGCCGTTGTGAAAGCAAAAATACCTTCCATTGCGTATTTAAAAAGCTTCCAGAATGACCACTTTGAAGTGCCTGTTGCCCTTTCTTCAACCTCATAGGGAATAAATTTTGTGTTGAAACCAACCCATGAGAAAAGCCCCTTTGAAAAGCGAAAATATTCATCCATTCGCAGAATCGCTTCAACCATTGGTCGGCGGAAAGTTCTGAAATCGCTTGCGCCCTGAATAAATTCCGTATCGGAAAATTTATTTATCAGCTTATAAAAGCTGTTTTTAAAAAGAACAAGCAGCTTGCTTTCTTTCCGCTCATCCTGATAAGCGGCAACGCAGTCATATTCAGGCTCTTCATCAAGCATTTTAACCATATCAAGGGCAATTGACGGCCTCTGCTGCAAATCAGCATCTATAATTGTTACATAGTCACCCTCAGACTCACGAAGCCCTGCATACATTGCGGATTCCTTGCCGAAATTCCTTGAAAAGTTGACTATTTTAACGGGCAAATCACCATCGCAGAGCTTCTGCAGCTCCTTGAAAGTACCGTCACGGCTTCCGTCATTGACAAAAACCATTTCATATTCAAAATCAGTGCCTGCAAAATCTTTTTTCACTGCTTCATAGAACAGTGACACATTCTTTTCCTCGTTATAACAAGGAACAACAAGTGAAAGCTTCATATCCGCTCTCCTTCAAATCAGATTTTTGCCGCCTTTTTGATATCCTCAACTCTGTCTGTTTTCTCCCAGGGAAGGTCGATATCCGTTCTGCCTATATGACCGAGAGCCGCAACCTGTCTGTAGATAGGTCTTCTCAGGTCAAGAGTTTTGATAATGCCTGCAGGGCGAAGATCAAACAGCTCGTTAACAATCGCAGAGATATCTGTATCGGCAATTTTACCTGTACCAAAAGTATCAACAAAAACAGAAACAGGCTCTTCAACACCGATTGCATATGCAAGCTCAACCTCACACTTCTTTGCAAGGCCTGCGGCAACTATATTCTTGGCAACATAGCGGGCTGCATATGCAGCGGAACGGTCAACCTTCGTGGGATCTTTACCGCTGAAAGCGCCGCCGCCGTGGCGTGCATAGCCGCCGTATGTATCAACAATAATCTTTCTGCCTGTAAGTCCGCTGTCACCCTGAGGACCGCCTGTTACAAATCTGCCTGTGGGATTAATGTGATACTTTGTGTTTTCGTCAAGCATGTCAGCAGGAATAACAGGCTTTATAACCTTTTCAACAATGTCTGCTCTTATCTGCTCAAGAGTAACATCAGCCGAATGCTGTGACGAAATAACAACGGTATCAACTCTTACAGGATTATTGTTTTCGTCATATTCGATTGTAACCTGGCTCTTGCCGTCGGGGCGGAGATAGCCAAGAGTTCCGTCTTTGCGAACTTCTGTAAGCTTTGCGCAAAGCTTATGTGCAAGCGAAATGGGAAGAGGCATAAGCTCGGGGGTTTCGTCGCATGCAAAGCCGAACATCATGCCCTGGTCGCCTGCACCGAGTCTGTCAACACCCATTGCGATATCGCTCGACTGCTTATCGAGAGCTGTCATAACAGCGCAGGTGTTGCAGTCAAAACCATACTCAGCATTATTATAGCCGATATCATTGATAACATCCCTTGCTATTTTGGGGATATCGATATCTGCGCTTGTTGTGATTTCACCCATTACAAGAACCATGCCTGTTGTGCAGCAGGTTTCGCAGGCAACTCTGCCCATAGGGTCTTTTTCCATAATCGCATCAAGAACGGCATCTGAAATCTGGTCGCAGATTTTATCTGGATGACCGCCTGTTACGGATTCGGATGTGAATAAATAGTTTGCCATTTTTCATAACCTCTTTAAAAAATACTATCAACCATGTCCTAAAAAATACCCGCCGAAGGAGTCTTCAGCGGGCGAAAACACCTTATCTTCCGGCTTTTCGCCGCAGGATTTAGCACCTTGCATAACACAGGTTGCCGGGCTTCACAGGGCCTGTCCCTCTGCCACTCTCAATAAGGACATATTCTATTGACACTTTATTATATAATGATGCTCGGATTTTGTCAACACCTGTACGTTAACAATCCGTAAACTTTAAAAAACCAAAATCTGTTTCGGCATATCAACAATGAACTGAGCGCCGTTATTTTCAAGAATTTCTCTGTCACGGAACCCCCATGTTACACCTATGCATGGGATACCCGCATTCTGCGCCGTCATGCAATCCACCTCGGAATCGCCGACATAAGCTGCATTATCCTTTGAAACTCCAAGCTTTTGGAGAGCGAGAAAAACGCTGTCAGGCTGCGGCTTTTGCGCAACGCCGTCAATCTGACCGATTGTAACATCAATCAGTCCGTCAAAGAAAAGTTTTACGATATCAACCGCCGCTTCATGCATTTTATTGGTGACTACAGCAGTTTTTATTCCTCTGCTTTTAAGCTCCGAAAGCATTTCAATTATCCCGTCATAAGGCTTTGTTTCAACGCAGGAATGGTCTTTATAATATGCTTTGAAAACATCAAGACACTTTTCCGAAACTTCATCGGGCGTGTTTTCGGGCACGCTTAGATATATCAACCGACGCACCCCGTTACCGACAAAGCTGCGTATTTCTTCAAGGCTTCTTGCAGGGAATCCGAATTCACTTAGAGCATGGTTAACGCTGTTTTTAAGATCTGCAAGTGTATCGGTCAATGTGCCGTCAAGGTCAAAAACAATTGCTTTATATTTCATGTTTATACCTCAAAACGCCGTGTCGGATGACACAGCGTTTTTGTTTATTTCTTATTCTTGAATTTATCAAAAAATCCTTCTTTACCGTTGCCGACAGGTGAGCCGCGTTTGATGCCCATTTCCTTTTCAAGCTCAACAAGAATCTCTTTCTGCTTCTGAGTGAGATTTTTGGGAACATCAACGATAATGCGCACAAGCTGATCTCCCCTGCCTCTGCCATTGAGAATTTGAATACCCTTACCTTTAAGGCTGAAAACAGTGCCTGACTGTGTACCTGCAGGCAAATCAAACTTAACGTCGCCATCAAGAGTGGGAATTCTCAGACTGTCGCCGAGAGCCGCCTGAGTGAAACTGACTCGCTGTTCAAGCCATACATTATAGCCGTCACGCTCGAAATATGCGTGGGGTCTGACAAAAACAGCAACCTTCAAATCGCCCTGCGGGCCGCCGTTTACGCCTGCATTGCCTGCACCGCTGATATTGAAAACCTGTCTGTCATCAATACCTGCGGGTATGTTGATATCAACGGAAACTCTGTTATTAACACGTCCGTTTCCGCGGCATTTCTGACATGGGTCATCAACAACCTTGCCCTTGCCCTGACATTTGGGGCAGGATTTCTGAGTTGAAATAACGCCGAAAGCCGTTCTCTGTTGAACATTGACATAGCCTCTGCCCTGGCAATCGGGGCAGGTTTTAGGCGAAGTGCCCGCCTTTGCGCCTGTTCCGCGGCAATCGGGGCAGGTATCAACCCGGTTGATATCAACCGTTCTCTTGCAGCCCTTTGCAGCTTCTTCAAAGGAAATTGTAACTCTCGTCTGAACGGTTTCACCCTTCTGAGGAGCGTTGGGATTAGCCTGTCTGCCGCCTCCGAAGCCTCCGCCGAAGAAAGAGCCGAAAATATCGCCGAGGTCGCCGAAATCAAATCCGCCTCCGAAGCCTCCGCCGTAAGCTCCGCCGCCTGCCCCGTAATTAGGGTCAACGCCTGCATGGCCAAACTGGTCATAGCGTGCTTTCTTCTGACTGTCTGAAAGCACCTCATAAGCTTCGTTAGCTTCCTTGAACTTAGCCTCAGCTTCAGCATCACCCGGATTTAAATCCGGATGATACTGCTTAGCTTTTTTTCTGTATGCTTTTTTTATTTCATCCTCACTTGCGCTTTTTGAAACGCCGAGGACTTCATAATAATCTCTTTTATCTGCCAAGGGGAATTACTCTCCTTTAGTTGTTATCATCAACATCGGTGTAGTTTGCTTCAGTGTAGCCCTCGCCGCCGTTAGCTGCATCGCCCTGCTGAGCCTGAGCTGCTTCTGCCGCTGCCTTATAGAGCTTTTCCGAAACTTCATAGAACTTCTGAGTGAGTTCTTCCTGCTTTGACTTGATAAGAGCGGTATCCTCACCCTTGAGAGCTTCTTTGAGAGCATCAAGCTTTTCGTTGAGGCCTGCTTTTTCTTCATCGCTGAACTTATCGCTGTTCTCGTTCATAAGCTTTTCGCACTGATAAACCATCTGGTCTGCTGCGTTGCGGGTGTCAACGCTTTCACGGCGTTCCTTATCTTCCTGTGCGAACTTCTCTGCATCTGCAACAGCCTTTTCAATATCTTCCTTTGACATATTCGTTGATGAGGTAATATTGATTGACTGCTCCTTCTGAGTGCCGAGATCTTTAGCGGAAACGTGAACAATGCCGTTAGCATCTATATCAAATGTAACTTCAATCTGAGGAACTCCTCTGGGTGCGGGCATGATGCCGTCAAGATGGAAAACGCCGAGAGTTTTGTTATCCTTAGCGAATTCTCTTTCACCCTGAAGAACATGAACTTCAACTGAAGGCTGATTGTCTGCTGCAGTTGAGAAAATCTGGCTCTTCTTTACGGGGATTGTTGTGTTTCTGTCAATAATCTTTGTGTTGATGCCGCCCATGGTTTCGATACCGAGTGAAAGCGGAGTAACGTCAAGAAGAAGGAGACCCTTAACCTCGCCGCCGAGAACACCTGCCTGAAGAGCTGCGCCGATAGCAACACACTCGTCGGGGTTAATTCCCTTGAAAGGCTCTGTGCCCATGAACTTTTTAACCGCTTCCTGAACAGCGGGAATTCTTGATGAACCGCCGACCATGAGAACCTTATCGATTTCTGATGTCTTAAGACCCGAATCGTTCATTGCCTGACGAACGGGACCCATTGTTGAGTCAACAAGGTCTGCTGTGAGCTCGTTGAACTTTGCTCTTGTAAGAGTCATTTCAAGGTGCTTGGGACCTGTTGCATCAGCGGTGATGAAAGGAAGGCTGATGTTTGATGTTGTAACACCCGAAAGCTCAATCTTTGCCTTTTCTGCAGCTTCCTTAAGACGCTGCATAGCCATTTTATCGCCTCTGAGGTCAATGCCCTGCTCAGCCTTGAAGCTGTCAGCAAGCCAGTTGATAACTCTCTGGTCAAAGTCGTCACCGCCGAGACGGTTGTTACCTGCGGTTGCAAGAACTTCCTGAACGCCATCGCCCATCTCGATGATTGAAACGTCGAATGTACCGCCGCCAAGGTCATAAACCATAACCTTCTGGTCGGTTTCTTTATCGATGCCGTAAGCAAGAGCTGCTGCTGTGGGCTCATTGATGATTCTCTTAACTTCAAGGCCTGCAATTTTACCTGCATCCTTTGTTGCCTGTCTCTGAGCATCGGTGAAGTAAGCGGGAACAGTGATAACTGCTTCTGTTACAGTGTCGCCGAGATAAGCTTCAGCATCTGTTTTAAGCTTCTGAAGAATCATTGCAGAAATTTCCTGGGGAGTAAACTTCTTATCGTCAACAGCTACCTTATAGTCTGAACCCATCTGTCTTTTGATTGAAGCAATTGTTCTGTCAGGGTTTGTGATTGCCTGTCTTTTTGCAACCTGACCAACCATTCTTTCGCCTGTTTTGCCAAAAGCAACAACAGAGGGAGTTGTTCTTGCGCCCTCAGCGTTTGCAATAACAACAGGCTCGCCGCCTTCAATAACGGCTACGCATGAGTTTGTTGTACCTAAGTCGATACCGATAATCTTTGCCATAATATTTTTCCTCCTATATTTAAATGGAATTTTTAAACCGATTTATGAATTTGCAACCTGAACAACAGCTTCTCTTATTATTCTGTCGCCAAGCTTATAGCCTTTTGAAAAAACGGATGCAACCTGGTTTTCTCCGAGCTCCGAATCCTCAACGGTCATGACTGCATTGTGGATATTGGGGTCGAACGCCTCGCCTCTTGCGCCATAGCTTTCAACTCCAAGCTTTTTGAGAATTTCGCCAAGCTGATTATAGATAAGGTCAATTCCCTTTTTATAATCATCAAAATTGCTGTCCTTATTTTCCGCCGCTCTGTCAAAATTATCCAGAACGGGAAGCAGCTCTTTTATAACCTCAGCCTGTGAGGATGAATAGATATCCTGCTTTTCTTTTTGCGAACGCTTGCGGAAATTATCGTATTCTGCGCAAAGTCTTAAAAACTGCTCATTCTTTTCGTCAAGAGCCTTCTGAAGCTTTTCTTCCGCAGTTTCGACAACTTCTTCTGCAATTGTTTCTTCTGCGGTTTCGGGCTTATTCTTTTCTTTTTTCATTTAGCTGTCCTTTCTATTCTTCAATCGCCTGTGTAATCAGATGACCGACAAGATTTGTAAGATATTTTACGCTGGGAATTATATTTTCATAATCCATTCGGGTCGGGCCGATGATTCCAATAGTTCCCGAATCACTGCCGCCAACGGAATATTTTGCCACGATAACACTTGAATTTTCAAGCTGACGGTAAATATTTTCTTTGCCGATTTTAACGTTGATAGGTTCGGTTACGCCGCCCATAACGGCTGAAATCGGTTCTTTTTTATTGAGAAACTCAAGAAGCTCAAGTGCATCTCTGCCATAGCTCGAAAAAAGATTTGAGCTGCCGCCAACCATAATTCTTGAAGTCGCCGTGCTTTTTGCAAGCTCGCAAACAGCCGCCATAAGCGGAAGCATCGCAAAAACATCGCCGTCAACAGAGGCAGCAACGGTTTGCATGGATGCAACACTGATTTCAGACGCTGGCTTACCGATAATGCATGACTGAACTATATTATAAAACTGCTCGCAGATTCTGGCGTTGAGCTCGCAATCCAACCTACAAAGCCTGCTTTTGAGAATTCCGTTTGACGTGAGCAAAACAAGCATTGCCGAATGAACGCCTACGGGAACAAGCTCAATTCTGCGTATTATCATCGCTTCGCCGCCCGGAGCAGTTGAAACGCAGGCGCATTTTGTTAAATCGGCAAGCACGTCGCTCGCCTGAGCAATAAGCCTTTCGGGGTCGCCCGCTGCGGATGAAATTCCCGCTTCAATCATTCTGCGGTTAAGCTCGTCAATCTCACGTGATTTCATAAGATTATCAACATAATATCTGTAGCCCTTCTGAGAAGGAATTCTTCCCGCCGAAGTATGAGGCTGCTCAAGATATCCCATTGCGGCAAGATCGCTCATCTCATTGCGCACGGTTGCAGAGGATACCGCCATACCCGTCAGCGCAAGCAACTCTTTTGAGCCGATAGGCTCGCCGGTTTTAATATACTGCTCAACAACAGCCGCTAATATCTGCTTTTTTCTTTCGCTGAGCTCCGACACTTGCCACACCTCTTTCCTCAGAGTGCTAATTTTAGCACTCAAACTTTCCGAGTGCTAACTACAGTTACTAATATAACCCAACAAACCGGATTTGTCAATATTTGAATTGTAAACAAGTTGTTAAAACTATCCGGGAACGCCAAATTTATGATTTCACATGGTTAATCCGCAAAAATCCTTGACCTTGCGTTCATTGTTTGGTAATATTTATATTAGTATCAAATAAGGGAGGAGTACCTTTGGGAATAGGTAACAAAATCAAAGATGCTGTTGGTATTGAAGGCAACACATGGGAATATATAAGACCGATTGTAGGTTACAACGTTGCCTGCATAACAACAGGCGGCGTAACAAATCCGCTGAGCATGTATCATCAGCAGTTTCTCAACTTCGTTGAAGGAATGAGCACAGGCATGTCCGGCATAATCAGCACAATCGGCGGCGTTATTGATGCAATAACCGACCTTTCCATGGGTTTTATAACCGACAGAACAAAATCTCGATTCGGCAAACACCGAGTATGGCTTATCGCAGGCTTGCCCGTGCTGTTAATCGGTTATTTCATGAAGTGGTATTCTTTCGGAATTTCAGGCACAGGCAATACCACCGCTCTTTTTATTTACTATCTTCTGGCCTCGCTTATTTACAGCTCAGGTTATACAATGATAAATATTCCGCACACAGCAATGCTGCCTTCGGTTGCGCCGAGATATTTTGAAAGAACGCAATATAAAATTGTTGAATATATATTCAATATGTTCGGTATGTTCCCCTCATTCATTTTTATGAGTATTGTTCTCGGCGGCACAAACATGGTTAACCCATCCCCTGCCGACAGAAACAAATACCTTATTTGCGGCATTGTTTTTGTAATTTATTTCTGCTGGTCACCCATCGTAACATTCTTTTCAACCAAAGAAAAAAGTTCACTTGACCTCGAAAATCCCCCTATTGATTACAAATATTTCTTCAGAGAATACATACAGGTTTTCAGAAACAAAGCCTTCAGGCAATATTTCCTTATCAACCTTTTCTACGGATTTTCAAAGAGCTTTTACAGCTACGCAGACCAGTTCTACATCCGAAGCAGCGCAAACAAATACAGCCATTTCAGCATGCTTAATACCATTGGCGGCGCAGCTGAAATTGCAGGCGGTCCCGTAAACTATTTCCTTGTCCGTTACATTGATAAAAGAACCTGCGGCTTCATCATGGCTCCGCTTATGATTATCGGTCTTTTAATAAACGGATTTGTTACTCCGTCAACACCTGTTTTCATTATCTACATTGCAACTATCCTCTATAATTTCGGTTTCTCGGGCCCCGGATTTGTTATCAACAACATTCAGCCCGACGTCACCGATGTTGACGAGCTCATCACCGGCAGAAGGCGCGAAGGCGTTATCGGAACCTTCTATTCATTTGTCAGAAAAACAATAAACAGCTTTGTAACAGGTTTCCTCGGAATCTTTTTGCAGGTTATCGGCTATGACACAACAAATCTTGATAAAATCGAATATGCCGCTCTCAGCAACAAAACAGAATTCGGTCTCAGACTTATTGTAAGCTGGCTGCCGACAATTTTTGCAATAATTTCGCTTATTCTTATTTTCTGCTACAAGATGAATAAGCGTGACCATGAAATTATTCAGTCTGTCATCGCTCAGAAACACGAAACAGGCGAATGCGAAATTTCTTTAAGCGATAAGAAACGCCTTGAACAGATTGCCGGCCACAAATGGGAAGATATGTGGATAGGCAGAAGCGGCAATGTCGAAAGAAAGCTCGAAGAAGTAAACGGAATATAATTTTACAGCCCCTCGGTTGACGCCGAGGGGTTTGTTATAAAATTCTTGACCTTCGTTTTAATATTTGGTATTATAAATTATATTTAGGCAATAAGAATCAAGGAGAAAAATAAATTGGCAGTTTCAAAAGATAAAATCAGAAATTTTTCAATCATAGCACACATCGACCACGGCAAATCCACCCTCGCTGACAGACTTCTTGAAAAAACCAAGTCTGTTGCTCTGCGTGACATGACAGCGCAGCTTCTGGACAAAATGGATCTTGAGCGTGAAAGAGGCATCACTATCAAAGCTCACGCCGTTAAGCTCAACTACGTTGCAGAGGACGGAGAAGAATATGTTCTCAACCTCATCGACACTCCGGGTCACGTTGACTTTAACTATGAAGTTTCACGTTCGCTCGCTGCTTGTGAGGGCGCAATTCTGATAATTGATGCATCTCAGGGCGTTGAGGCTCAGACACTTGCAAACACTTATCTCGCTCTCGATCACGACCTTGAGCTTGTTCCCGTTATCAATAAAATTGATCTGCCCTCTGCAGACCCCGACAGAGTTGCGGCAGAGGTTGAAGATGTTATCGGTCTTGACTGCTCTGAAGCTCCGAGAGTTTCCGCAAAAACAGGACTTAATGTTGAGCAGGTGCTTGAACGTATTGTTAAAGATATACCTGCACCCGAAGCAAACGACAATCTCCCGCTCAGAGCACTTATTTTTGACTCGGTTTATGACAGCTACAAGGGCGTTATTGTTTATGTAAGAGTCAAAGAGGGTAAAATCAAGCCGGGCGACACAATGAGAATGATGGCAACTGGTGCGGAATTTACCGTTGTTGAAACAGGCTACATGAGAGCAACCCTTCCCGAGCCTTGCGCCGAGCTTACCGCAGGCGAAGTAGGATATATTACCGCATCAATCAAAACCGTTGCTGATGCAAGAGTCGGTGATACGGTAACAACCGTTGAAAATCCCGCAACCGAGCCTCTGCCTGGTTACAGAAAGGTCAACCCCATGGTTTACTGCGGTGTTTACCCTGCCGACGGTGCAGATTATGAAAACCTGCGTGATGCTCTTGAAAAACTTCAGCTTAACGATGCCGCCTTGACCTATGAACCCGAAACCTCGGGTGCGCTGGGCTTCGGCTTCCGCTGCGGCTTCCTCGGTCTGCTCCACCTTGAAATCATTCAGGAGCGTCTTGAAAGAGAATATGACCTTGACCTTGTAACAACAATCCCAAGCGTTATTTATAAAATCAATCTCTCCGACGGAACAATGATTGAAATTGATAACCCTACTCATTATCCCGACCCCGCAACCATCGCATCCTGCGAAGAGCCTTTCACAAACGCTCACATTTATGCTCCCACAGAATACGTAGGAACAATTATGGATTTGTGTCAGGACAGACGAGGCGTTTTTAAAAACATGGATTACATTACACCAGACCGTGTTGACATTCACTACGAGCTTCCCCTTAACGAAATCATCTACGATTTCTTTGATTCGCTGAAATCAAGAACAAGAGGCTACGCTTCATTTGACTATGAGATTTCGGATTACAGAAAATCAAATCTTGTTAAGCTTGATGTGCTTCTCAACGGCGATATCGTTGATGCTCTTTCATTTATCATTCACGCTGACAAGGCTTATTCAAAAGCAAGAAAGATTGCCGAAAAGCTTAAGGAGCATATTCCCCGCCAGATGTTTGAAATACCCATTCAGATTGCCATCGGCGGCAAGGTAATCGCCCGTGAAACAGTTAAAGCCATGCGTAAAGACGTTCTTGCAAAATGCTACGGCGGCGATATAACCCGAAAGAAAAAGCTGCTTGAAAAGCAGAAGGAAGGCAAAAAGAGAATGCGTCACTTCGGTACAGTTGAAGTTCCGCAGGAGGCATTCATGGCCGTTCTTAAACTTGATGATGACAATTAAAAATATGAAACCGACAGGCTTATATCTTCATATTCCGTTTTGCAACGGCAAATGCCCTTACTGCGATTTTTATTCGGTAACTCCAAACGGAGAAACCGTTGACCGCTATGTTGATGCACTCTGCAAAAGAATCGACGAGGCCGGCAGAATTTATAATACGGTTTATTTCGGCGGCGGCACTCCGTCAATCATCGGCTCGGATAACATTGCAAAAATCATGTCACACATTAACCGCACCGACGATTGCGAGGTCACTCTTGAATGCAATCCGTCGGATACAGGCTCAGTAAATTCAGATTTTGATTTTTCCGTTGCTTCAAAAAGCGGAATAAACCGCATATCAATGGGTTTGCAAAGCGCAGATAATTCCGAAAGAGCTGTTTTGGGAAGACGCGGCGGCTGCGATGATGTTGAAAGAGCAATTGAGAGAGCAAAAAAGGCAGGGATTGATAACATTTCCCTTGATTTGATGCTCGGCATTCCCAAACAGACTGCAGAAAGCTTAAAAAAATCAATTGCATTCTGCAAAGATGCTCAAGCAAAGCATATCAGTGCATATATTTTAAAAATCGAAGAGGGCACACCTTTTTACGCAAGAAGAAATTCTCTTATCCTGCCCAATGAGGATGAAACCTGCGATTTATATTTAACCGCAGTTGATGAGCTTGAAAAAGCGGGTTTTTTCCAATATGAAATATCAAATTTTTCGCAAAAAGGCTTTGAAAGCCGCCATAATCTGAAATATTGGCATTGCGAAGAATATCTCGGTATCGGCGCATCGGCGCACTCATTCTGCAACGGAAAAAGGTTTTATTATGAACGCAGCATTGACGGTTTTATCAACGGCAATCCGCCCGTTGACGACGGATCAGGCGGTGACGAAGAAGAATACATCATGCTTGCTCTCCGTCTTTGTGAGGGGCTGAATTTCGAAAAATTCAAAGCACGCTTCGGATATAACGTTCCCGAAAGCATAATCCAAAAGGCAAGGGCACTTGAAAAATTCGGACTGGTCAGAGTTTCAGAAAAAGAAATTTCACTTACCGTTGAGGGTTTTTTAGTTTCAAACTCGGTAATAAGCAAGCTGATTTAACATTTCATTATTGAAACAGCAACAAATATATGGTATAATCAAATAAAAAAGGAGGACGAAAACCATGAAAAAAGCATTAAGCATTATTCTCACAGCAGTCATTCTTATCATGTCGGTTTCCGTTTCCGCTTTTGCGGCAGACACTCCCAAAACCGATGTACTTCTCGACAGTCTTGAAACAGAAAGCGAAATTTCCGTAGCATTCACTTCGGGTCAGTCAACAATATTCAGTTTTCTCGGACAAAACCCTAAAAACACCGTTGCAATCAAGGATAATAAAATTGCATATGAGGTTGATAACGGTTTTATCACGATCAGGGTTGTCGCAAATGATGACGGCGTTTATGCCTACATCCCTGTATTCCCTTATATGTATGTAAAGCTGGACACCGAAATCCTTGAAGTTGCAGATATCTGGTCACTCATCAGCGATGCGGCAAATCTTACTCAGGGCTTTATTCAGTATATCGACAGCTACAAAGAATCATTCGACGGCAAAGAGTATTATGTTGAAGAATATAACGACAGAGAGTTTGTAACAAGCAAATTCTACTATGACGGCGATGCACTCAAAATACTCAAGGTTGAGAATTCAAAAACAAAATCCGTTCAGTACACATATTTCGATGACATCTCATTTGAGGTTGAAGACAGCTTTTTTGATGTGCCTGTTTTCGCTCTTAACTTAACACCTATTCTTCAGGGTCTTTTTATTGCACTCCTCGGTTCATCACTCACAGTGTGAATTAAATAAAATCAGCGGCAGAGAGTTTAACTCCCTGCCGCCTTTTTGTTATACTGTTTTCATTCGCAGCTTAAGATTATCACTTATCATTGCAATAAACTCGCTGTTTGTGGGCTTGCCTCTTTCATTTTGAATCGTGTAGCCGAAATATGAGCTGAGAACATCAACATCGCCTCTGTCCCACGCAACCTCGATTGCGTGTCTGATGGCTCTTTCAACTCTCGACGGAGTTGTTTTGAAGGTTTTCGCAACAGTGGGATAAAGAATTTTTGTAACTGAGCTTATCATTTCACTGTTGTTGACCGAAAGAATTATTGCTTCCCTGAGATACTGATATCCCCTTATATGCGCGGGAACGCCTATCTGGTGCATAATCTGCGACACAACAACCTCTAAATCCTTTACTCCCGTCTGTCCGACGTTCGAATTGTGAATGCTCGAAAACTGGATTATACGCTCTGCAAGCATTGCAGGATTATAAGGCTTGAGAAAATAATAATCCGCACCGCTGCTGAGAATCTCGCTTTCAAAGCGCTGATTATCAGCACTTGAAAGCACCATAACAATAGGTCTTTTTTCAAGGTGTAAAGTGTCCATTTCCCTAAGCACCCCGAGAGCATCCAATCTCGGCATAAAGCCGTCAATCAAAAGCACATCGGGGATTTCACCTTCTCTGAGCCTTTCAACAATCCTTGTTCCGTCCTTGATAACGGTTGAAACCTCAAAGCCGTTTGAGCGCAGAATTCCTGCCAGCTCATGCGAAGTTTCGCTGCCATCTTCGGTTATCATCGCTTTCAACATTTTTCTCATGGTTTTACCTCCGCTTGATTTAGTTCACGTAGATATTACCATGTTTTCCCAAATGTGTCAATAAAAATTTGACAATTTTTGTTAAAAACTTTTCTTCATACTTCGACTTGATTTTCAAAATCAGGATGCAAGCGGCAATTCCGCATTTGTCAGAGAATCCATGGTTTCAAGCATCCGCTGTGCAAAAATGGCATACCCCTGCTCGGGTTCGGAGATGAAAACATGGGTAACTGCACCGACAAGCATCGAATTCTGAATAATGGGACTGCCGCTCATTCCTTGAACAATTCCTCCTGTTTTTTTGAGAAGCTCGGTATCGGTCACTTTTATTATCATATTTCGTCCCGATTCATCGGACGACGGATAAATCTTAATAATTTCAATATCATAATATTGCGGACCGCTGTCATCAATTGTTGTTATCATTTGTGCTTTGCCGAGCCTGATTTCACTTTCAAGAGCAACCGGAACAGATTTTTTGCCGGAGGGCTGCAAAAGGCTGCCGTAAACTCCCATATCGTGATTAACACGAAGGCCGCCTATGACCGCATCGGTAAACACTCCGCAAAGCTCACCGGGATTGCCTGCGCTGCTTTTATAGAAGCCGTTAACCCTCGCCTTGACCGCTTCGCCGTTATTCAGCGGCATTATTTTGCCTGTATCAACATCGCAAACTCCGTGGCCAAGGCCTGCAAAAAAGCCTGCTCCGTCATCATAAAACGTTACCGTGCCGATGCCTGCCGAGCTGTCCCTGACCCATATACCAGCTTTATATCCGCCGTTAACGGAAAGTGACGGTTGCAATTCAAGCTCAAAAGTTTCACCGTTTCTGTCAATCTCCAGCTTAAGCTTTTTGCCCTCTGACTGCTCAACAGCATCTGTAAGCTGCTGAGAACTTAGAACTGCTGTTCCGTTGATACGGGTTATTATATCTCCGCACTTAAGCCCCGCCGAAACTGCCGGATCTTCAGAACCTTTTGATGTTGTTACGGAATCAATGCTGACTACTATAACACCTTTTGTATAGAGCTTGATTCCGAAAACATCGCCGCCCGGAGCAACGTATCTTCGTTTTGTAACATTAACTGTTATATCTTTAACTGGAAAAACCTTTAGCGCCGTAATCTGTGATTTATATTGTTTTTTGGCATTGCCTGTGCCGACCGGTTGCGCCTGTTTATTCTCCGCTGCAGAAAAAAACGAACCTAAATTTACATTTTCATTTTCAATTATATTGACTTCATCTGGCAGATTTGTTGTTCCGTAAGCAACAGCTCCGAAAACAGGAATACTGAATATAAGTGCCGCTGCGGACACAGCTTTAAAAAAACGCTTCATCATTCACCTCCGTGTTTTTAAATCTTGCTTCGCCGTTTGCGAAGCACTAATAATTTGCTCATCATTCGCAACAATAAACAGCGGATATTTCAGCCGTAAGAATTTTTCTTGTTTTCAAATTTTTTGCCTCGTAATAATTCAAATAAATAAAAAAATTATAAAAAAATTAGTGATAAATCAAATATCATGTGATATAATATTCCCATAATAAATTCGTTTCAGAATTATTTTTTATTTTGTCCACCAGCATTTATTCGGATATAAAGCCAAAGACAGAGAACTCTTCAATCAAAAGAAGGGTTCTCTGCCTTTTTATTCTCTTGACATATACCCCTATAGGGTATATAATAAATCTGAAAGCGAGGCGTTTTTTATGGAGAAAGAATGTTGCCGTAAAACAAAAGAACGTACCGAAGAAGAATATAAAAATCTTATCCACAGACTTAACAGAATAGAAGGTCAGATTCGCGGAATTAAGGGCATGATAGAAAAAAACGCTTATTGCCCCGATATTCTTGTTCAATCTTCTGCAGTAACAGCCGCAATGAACGCATTTAACAAAGAATTGCTGGCAAATCACATCAAAACCTGCGTTGCAAATGACATACGCAATGGAAACGACGAAACAATTGATGAGCTTTTGGCAACTCTTCAAAAATTAATGAAGTAGGTGAAACAATGGAGCAATATAATGTTACGGGCATGAGCTGCGCAGCCTGCAGCGCAAGGGTAGAAAAAGCCGTTGCCAAAGTTGAAGGCGTAACCTCCTGTTCGGTCAGCCTGCTGACAAACTCAATGGGGGTTGAAGGAACGGCATCTGATGCAGATATAATTGCGGCTGTTGAAAATGCAGGATACGGTGCATCAAAAAAAGGCGGAAATAATGAACCTGCACAA
>JBGVNA010000272.1:0-2025 GCA_045125175.1 Acutalibacteraceae bacterium | reverse complement strand
TTGCCTTTTTCAAGCTCTTTTTGGGCAATCCATTCTTCACGGAATCCTTCGACATCTTCTCTGATGTATGCAAGCACTTCTCTCAGATGTTTATGCACAAGCTCTTTGATTACGATTTCACGAATGAAGTGGCAACTGCATGAACCTCTGCCACTTCTGTATTCGGAACAGATATATCTGCCTTGGTCTTCATCGTATCTGCGTGCAGTCATAAAGTTCAGCTTATGACCGCAATCACCGCAGAAAAGCAATCCCGCAAATAAACTCTGTCTGCCCGTACTTGTCTGCCTTCTTCTGTGCTGACGAAGTTCCTGCGCTCTGTCCCATTGATCCTGAGTTACAATCGGTTCCTGTGCATCGGGAATGATAACCATATCTTCGGTTTCATTCTTGTATCGCTTTTTGAGTTTGTATGACTTAGAGTAGGTTTTGAAATTGCAGATACAACCCGTATATTCCTGCCTTGAAATGATATTTCTGATTGTTTCGGTACACCACAGATACGGATTATCGGGTTCGGGTGTTCCTTTTCGTCTTGCATACAATGCTTTCGGAATCGGAACACAATCGTTCTGCAATATTCTTGCAATCTGCTCGATGCCTTTACCGTCAAGAACTAAGTCAAAAATTCTTTTTACAACAGGAGCTGCTTCTTCATCGAGTAACCATACTCCTTTTTCATCGGGGTCATCAATGTAACCGTATGGAGCATTGGAAATGTGTTTGCCACTATTTGATTTGTGCTTGTATGCCGCACGGATTTTTCGGCTCGTATCTTTCGCATAGAAATCGTTGAACAGATTTCGGAACGGAGTAAAATCATCTTCGCCTTTTGCACTGTCAACACCGTCATTTACTGCGATGAAACGGATATTCTTGCTCGGGAAATACAACTCTGTGTATTGACCGACCTGAAGATAATCTCTGCCGAATCGGCTCATATCTTTGACGATGAATGTGCCGACAAGTCCTTGCTCAATCATATCAAAAGCCTGCTGTATGGCAGGTCTGTTGAAATTGGTTCCGGTATAACCGTCATCGGCAAGAATTTTGGTGTTAGTAAAACCGTGATCGGCGGCATATTTCGTAAGGAATTCTCTTTGATTATGTATTGAATTCGATTCGCCATCCAATGAATCCTCAGAACTGAGGCGGCAATAAAGGATGGTGATTTTTTGCTGACTCATTGTGTTGTCCTCCTTTTCGGGTGAGTCAGCTGACGTTTTTATTGTGTCCGTTTCGATTATATCATAAAGATGTTCGTTTGTCACCCGGAAACCTCCTCATTATCATCAAAAATCATTCTCTTAACTTTATCGAGAATTTTTTCAGTTCCTGAAAATTTGGTTGTTACGATATATGTAGTGTGACCGATTTTGTGCTGTGAAACCCTTCGCATAATTTTGCTGATGTTTGACCAATAAATCTCACATTCTTCTATAAAAGATTCGGGCGGTTCAAAAACCGGTTGTTTGTTGCCCCATTCACCGTTTTTCTCAATCGGTCTTATCGGGCACAACACATGAACGTGCGGATTTGCAATGCCGTTTGTTTCGGGAGAATGAATTGCGAAATCTGCAATCATTCCTCTTTCAACAAAGCGGATCTTCCTATGTGTTCTAATTACAAAGGTCGCAGAGGCACCTGTGAGGGCACACATTATGTCAGAGCTGATTCTTTGGAGCAGATTGTGATGCTTGAACTGAGAAGCCTTGCAAGCTTTCTTGTTGAGGATGAAGAATCTTTTGCGGATATTCTTGAAGCAAAGACTAATAAAAGCATACTCAATCAGCAGAAATTTCTTGAAAGCAGCATTGATAAAGCAACAGCAAGAACTAAAGAGGTTGCCCTGATGTACGAAAAACTCTTTGAGAAGCATATCAACGGTATTGTCAACGAAGAAAGCTTTATGCAGTTATCTCAGAAGTATGAAGCAGAACGTGATGAACTGAAACTGAAAATCAGGCAGTACCAAGAAGAACTTTCAGAAATCGAAAATCTTCGTACAAGCAAAGAGCAGTTTAC
>JBGVNA010000271.1:0-3762 GCA_045125175.1 Acutalibacteraceae bacterium | reverse complement strand
ACTGTAAATGTAGCATCAGCTTACCTTTAGCAAAGAAATATATTCCTGTGTGATTGAGAATAGTATTGCATTTAAGATTAATTGATAACATTGATTATAATATACTTTCCCTGCTCTCATTGTGAGGGCAGTTTTTCTTTGACGTTTTTCCTCCTTTTACTATAGTAAATATATAAGTGCAATATTTTTAACGAAAAAAAACAACTGATAATAGATTGTTAAACTTAATGATAATTCGCTGTTTTGCTTGAAAATTTAATATTAATGTACTAATATTAATATATTAACAATAATTTAGGAGGTATAAAATGAATTATTCTGAAAACACATCTTACATTAAAGAACTTGCGGATTTATCAAATTCAGGCAATCATATTGTACCTGAAATGTATCCGTTACATAATGTTAAACGAGGTCTGCGTGACATAGACGGTAACGGAGTAGTAGCCGGCCTTACTGAAATTTCATATATTAAAGCAAAAGATAAGGATTCAGGTGGTAATGCTGTGCCCTGCAAGGGCGAATTGTATTACCGTGGAATAAATATTAAAGATATTGTTAAAGGCTTCGTAGGAGAAGATCGTTTCGGTTTTGAGGAAACAATGTTTCTTTTACTGTTCTCAAAATTACCCGACGAAAAGGAGTTGCTTGAATTTAGGGAGCAATTATCCGTCTATCGTTCTTTGCCACCGTCTTTTGTCAGGGATATGATTCTTAAAGCACCGGGTAAAGATATGATGAACATATTGTCAAGATGTGTTCTTGCACTTTATACTTACGATGAAAATCCGGATGATATTTCTGTTGATAATGTTGTTCGGCAATGCCTTCAGCTTATTTCCGAACTTCCTTTGATAGCTGTTTATGCTTATCATTCTTTTCAGCATTATCATAATAACAATAGTCTGTTTATTCATTATCCTAAGAAAGAATTGACAATAGCAGAAAATATATTATATATGTTACGTGAGGACGGACAATTCACACCATTGGAGGCAAAACTTCTTGATTTAGCGTTGGTTCTCCACGCAGAACACGGAGGTGGTAACAACTCAACTTTTACCACTCATGTTGTTACATCTTCGGGTACAGATACATATTCTGCGATTTCTGCCGCACTCGGTTCGTTGAAGGGACCTCGCCACGGTGGAGCCAACATTAAAGTTGTTCAAATGTTTGATGATATGAAAGCAAGTATAAATACAAAAAACGAACAGGAAATAAAAGATTATCTCGGAAAGCTTCTCGATAAACAGGCATTTGATAAGGCGGGACTTATTTACGGTATGGGTCATGCGGTGTATTCTTTATCTGATCCGAGAGCCGATATCCTTCGTACGTATGCTGAACAGCTTTCAAAAGAAAAAGGTATGGAGGATGAATTCAGGCTGTATGAATTTGTGGAAAAAAACGCCCCTCAGATCATTGCAGATAAACGCAAGATATATAAAGGCGTCAGTGCGAATGTTGATTTTTATTCAGGCATGGTCTATAAAATGCTTAATCTGCCTAATGAATTATTCACTCCCATTTTTGCGGTCGCCAGAATTGTCGGTTGGAGTGCACACCGTATTGAAGAAATACAAAACGCAGGAAAAATTATCCGTCCTGCTTATATAAATGTTAAGGACAGATTTGAATATATTCCGCTGAATGAAAGATAAATTATAAAAATTCAAAAAGCGGCTGTCGAAAATTCCCGAGGCAATAATCAAACGTGAAAGTGCCCTCGGTGTTTGTAGGGTTAAACTGATGGTTGGATGAGAAAATCCCGTTAAGTGCAAAAAACGCTTACTTAACGGGATGTATTTTTATGGTTTCAAATGACCAATTTGGTCTGTTGAAAATATTTGGTGGGGGCAGTTATTATAATAACGAATTTTTAACTATTTTATATAAAATATAAGTTTGAATAAATCTCTTAACAATAGATATATGTTTAATTTTTGCCTTAGATAAAAGGTTTACCCCAAAATTTGTTAAGGCATACTATGGCAAGGGTTTGTGTATTGAAATTTATGATAAAAATATGATATAATTTTCCTATAAAAATATATTCTTTTCCATTAATACAAAAGGAGTGTGATTTTATGTATAAATACGAATATGAAACTGTCAGATGCGATTTTGGCGGTTGGGGTTTAGGCTCAGGTAATATTTATTCTATTGAAGATTATCGTTCAATTATAAATAAAAGAGCCGAACAAGGTTGGAGATATGTTGGTTACATCCCCACAAAACAGCGTGGTACAGGTCACACACAAGAACTCGACCTGATTTTTGAAAAAGAGATATAAGCTTATGGATATAAAATCATTTAAGAAAACGAAAATAGACTTGTCCCTTTTAGGGTTTGATATGAACGGTGACTTTGAGCTTTATTATTGCACACCGAAAAAGGCTCAAATAATTGCTTCATCAGGTATTGACGGCATACATTACTGCACTATTCCGCAGTTTGGTGAAATAATCTTTGCTGTAAGTCCGATGAATTTTGGTGACTGTGTGCATCCTATCTCACGAAGCTTTGAAGATTTACTCCGTCTGTTGTTACACTGCGGTGACATTGCAGCGTTGGAACAGTGTTATGCTTGGAATGAAGAACAATATAAAGCGTTTCTTATAGATTGTCCTATAACAGAAAAGCAGCAGGCAGTATTGGATGAAATAAAGAACAAATGCGGTCTTGAGCCTATTGTTGATTCATTTTCTTATGTTAAAGAATTGCAGGCTGAATTCGATTTATCTCAAATTCCGTACACCGAAGATTATTTCGACCCCGAAATGAATGCGGCAGCTCCCGAAGTGCCGACAGAATGGGCGGTATATTTTGAACACGGTTTTTGGAATCGAAATGCAAAAGGTAAACAGGGAGAAGAAATAGCAATAAACAAGACTTTTTCTTGGGGCGATGAGATATGGCACATTCCCGCAGTTTACTCTTGTTCAAAAGGCTTGGTTGTTGATTTCTGTATTGAAATACAACCCGAAAAGGAAAAAGCATTTATTGACAAGTGGTATCCCGTTCTTTCAAAAGATGAAAATATAAGCAATGAGCTCCGTGAACAAATTGAGCAGGAAAATCCGATTGATGTAAATTTCAGAACGCATTTACAGGTTAACGGAAAACCCGTTATTGCTAAACACGGTAACTCTGTTCAATGGCTTCCCCAAGCTTGTCTGCCTGACGGTGTCAGAAACGAAAGCGAGTCCAAAGAGATAATCGGACATTACGGCTTGGATGAAACAAAGGTTTGGTCTTTTCATCGTTGGTCTTTTCCTTGGTCATCAAAAAGAAAGCCCGAAATCAAATCTATCAGCTTAAAGATAGAACGAGAACCCGTTACAATTCAGGGTGTTCATTTCAAAAATCCTTCTGTTGGCGATGAGATTTCTTTTGTTCATCCAATTCATGGTACTGAACATAAATTAACCGTGCTCGGTTATGAGAAACAAGAGTTTCCACGTCAAGGTTTTCAGCATGAGGAATATGAATTCCCCACACTTCATACTGCTATGACTTACACATTGGAGCCTGAACTGCCGGGAAGAAATTTCCAAGTTCGTGATTGTCTTCAGAATGAACTGCCTAAAAGAAAACCTCGTAATCAGTTTGAGCCGCAAGCAAATTATGATGCTTGTGCGATTGCAATCATCGGCGGTGCAGATGGTCCGACAGCAGTGTTTGTTTCGGCAGGTCATAATTTAGAACAACATTGTGCTTTATCAGCATTGAGATTTGAAGATGCCGATGATATTGAA
>JBGVNA010000270.1:0-10083 GCA_045125175.1 Acutalibacteraceae bacterium | reverse complement strand
TGAGGTACACACTATTTCTTTAACCTCAGAGCCCTTAAACGAAGGATTAACCGACCAGACAAGAGATGCAATACCCGTTACAACAGGAGCTGCCATTGATGTGCCCGACATATTCTCATAACCGCCGTCGATTGAACAGCTGTAAATATCCTCGCCCGGTGCAGCAACAGACACCCGGCTGCCAACGTTTGTGAACACAGACTGAGTATATGTTCCGTCGCCGTTATTTGAAGCACTTGCAACAACAATAATACGGTCAAGAATATCCTGCACCGAAACATTCTTTGAGCCTACAAAAATGTTATCTTCCGTAAGTGAGCAGAAATGACCGTTATTAACAGCATCAATAGGGTCGCCGAAATGATCTCCGTTGCCCGCAGATTGCACAGCTATAAAATCATAGCCCTTTGAAATAAGAGATGCCATAATATATGAGGTTGCGGCTGTGCCGATAACTCTTTCCATAAAATCCATACCGTTTTTCATCTTTGAAGCGGCTGTGCCCAGTGAAAGATTAATTACCTTTGCCCCCGCCTTAACAAGCGTAGAAAAGCCAAAGTAAATTGATATATCCGTGCTCCAGAACTGAAGAAAATCCGGCTGCCAATCTATGCAGATAAGCTTTGAATTTTCGCATATGCCTGCAATGCCTGTTCCGTTATGACTTGCCGCAACAATTCCCGCAACATGAGTTCCGTGGGCATTTGGAATATTCCTGCCCGCCTGCTTATCATTGGGAAAAGAAATTTTACCGACAAGCTCAGCATGGTCCGTTTCAAACCCCGCATCAATTATACCGATATTTGCGGTTGAGAAATAATCGGAATAATCCCATGCCTGCCTTGCGTTGACAGCTTCAAGCCACCAATTTGCACCGTCAGGAGCTAATTCATCCCAACCGAGAGGTTCTTCCGGAGTTGCTCCGAAATCATCAGCAGGAGTTACATTTGTTTCGGTTTTATATGCCATAACGGGAACAGAAAGTTCTACACCCTCTGTTCCATCAAGCTTTTCGCATTTTTCAAGCATCTGCTCATAGCTCATGGCAGGGTAAGAAAGAATATAGAGGTCTGACGGCGTACACCAGCCTGCAAGAATACCCCCACAGCTTGAGAAGAATTCAAGCTTTTGCGAAAAGCTCATATCCGAATCAATGAAAACCGCAATTTTATCTCTGATAAAACCGCTGCTTTCGTCAAGCTTGACCACATCACCGTCATCTATCTCGCTGAAGAAATCGGATTTCACAGCTTCAAAAGTATACGGAATTCCGAAAAGCATTTCGCTGACAGAATCAATTATATCATTGAATGCGGTCGAAACCAATCCTGTAACCGCCATTACAAAGGATAAAACAAATGAAACAAGCTTTGTGAACAACGATATCAACTCCCTTTTTTATTTTTGGGATTTTTTCTTGAACACCTTTAAAAAAACCTCTGTAGGTATCTGCGTAAGCATAATTGCGGTAAACATTATAACGCATCCGATTGCTTCCCTGTTTCCGAGTTTATCACCAAGAAGAAGCCAGCCAAAAAGAACCGCAAAGACAGATTCCAGACAAAGAAGAACTGATGCTACCGTAGGATTTGAATATTTCTGACCGAAAATCTGAGCCGTGAAAGCAACACCGCAGCTCATAATACCCGCATAAGCGATTTGCACGCCTGCGCTCTTGATTGCATCAATATCAGGCTCTTCGAAAATAAACATGCAAATAATCGAAAGTATGCCTGCAACAAAAAACTGAGCGCACGAAAGAGCGATGTTATTGACCTTTTTGCAAAAATGGTCAATAACAATAATGTGCGCCGCAAAAGCAAATGCACCGCCAATCGCGATAATCTCGCCCTTGCCAATGCTGAAATTGCCGGCGGGAACGCTTAAAAGATAGAGACCTGCCACACCGAGTGCAACTCCAAGCCATATATTAAAGCGAAGCTTTTGCTTCATAAAAATACCCGCAATGGGTACAAGCACCATGTAAAGTGCCGTTATAAAACCAACCTTACCGGGACCAAGGTCAAGAAAAAACGCA
Organism: Acutalibacteraceae bacterium; assembly: GCA_045125175.1. Classification (GTDB taxonomy): domain Bacteria; phylum Bacillota; class Clostridia; order Oscillospirales; family Acutalibacteraceae; genus CAG-177. Next base: position 8,045 of record JBGVNA010000270.1, on the reverse strand, counting down.
TGCTGCTGAAGATTTCCGCCTGCAAAAAGTGCAAGCCCGCAGCATAAACCGCCTATAAGAACATCCTTGAAAGGGAACTTCTTTTTCTCCCCTTGCGGGAGCTTTTTGTTCTCATTTCTGAAGCTTAATATAACAAGCGGAACAAGAACTATTCCGCCGAGAAGAGTTCTCAAGCCGTTAAAGGTGAACGTGCCTATGCTTGCGCCTTCACTCTGCGCAACAAACGAAAGACCCCAAACAACCGCTGCAAGTATACAATAAAAAGGGCCGAGAATTTTTTCCTTTTTAATAGAATATCACTCCATATCCATGCTGATTGAAAATACCGCCCACAGAAAAAACTGCGGGCGGCAAAAACCAATATTATTCAGCTGCTACTTCTGCCGCAGCTTCTTCAGCAACAGCCTCTTCAGCTGCTTCTTCAACTGCTTCCTCAGCGGGCTCAATGAGAGCACGGATTGAAAGGCTTACGCGCTTCTTATCGTAATCGATAGCAGTAATCTTTGCGGTTACTGTTTCGCCAACCTTAAGAACATCCTGAGGCTTGCTGATGTGACGGTCAGCAATCTGTGAAATATGGATAAGGCCGTCAATGCCGGGGATAACTCTTGCAAAAGCACCGAATGTTGTCATGCCAACGATTTCAGCTTCAACAACTGTTCCTTCGGGATAGCTCTTCTTGAGGATTTCCCAGGGATTGTCCTCATCTCTTCTGTAGCCGAGAGAAATCTTCTTGTTTTCTGCATCAAGTGACTTGATGTAAACATCAACTTCCTGACCGATTTCAAAAACTTCTGAAGGATTCTTGATACGCTTCCATGACATTTCTGAAATGTGAACCATTCCGTCTATGCCGCCGATATCTACGAATGCGCCGTAGTTAGTCATTGACTTAACAACGCCGTGATACTGCTGGCCTTCAGCTGCCTGTGCCCAGAAAGCATCTGCAGCTTCTTTTCTTGCATCCTTAAGTACGGAACGGATTGAGCCTACTGCTCTTCTGCGCTGCTTGTTAACCTCGATGATGCGGAACTTAACGGTCTTCTTGAGAAGATCTTCAAGGTTCTCATCTCTGCGCTCTGTTGCATGTGAAGCAGGGATAAATACGCGAACGCCGTTTGAAACAACTCTGATTCCGCCCTTAACAACCTCTGCAACTGTGCCTTCAAGGATTCTGCCGTCTTCTTCAGCGGCAATAATTTCAACCCAAGCATTCTGAGCATCAAAACGCTTCTTTGAAAGCATAACAGTTCCTTCGGCATCGTTTGTCTTCATTATGATAAGATCGATTTCGTCGCCGATCTTGAGTTCCTTTGCTGCATCTGCATTGGGATCTGCGCTGTATTCATCCATGGGAACATAACCGGCATGCTTTCTGCCGATATCAACCTGGATTTCTGTGGGTGTGATGCCCATAACAACGCCCTTGACTTTCTGGTCTGTGCTCATGCTGCTCAGAGAAGCTTCAAGTGCTGCGGAAAAATCAATATCGTCTGTTATAGCTGCTGCTTCAGAAGGCACCTCCTCTACCTGCAATTTTGTGGTTTCGTTTACGATTTCGGACATTTCTAAAAGTACCTCCTTAATTATTGCGGAAGGGGTGGATGCCCCTGCCGTTACGCCAACTTCGGCGTGATTGGAAAAATCTATGGTCCTGAGCTCGTCGGCTCTTTCCACCAAATATGTTTCGCAGTTTTCACTGCACACCGCTTTAAGCTTCGCGGTATTTGAGCTGTGACGCCCGCCGATGATAATCATCATGTCGCTTTTCTTTGATAGCTCGGCAGCTTCATCCTGCCTTTTACGGGTCGCACTGCATATTGTATCAAAAATTTTCGGATTTGTACAGTATATTTTTATTTTTTCTTTACAAAATTTCCATTCTTTTTGCGAAAAAGTAGTCTGAGAAACGGCTATTATTCTGTTTTCGCACAAAAGCTTGTTTTTTTGAAGAATTTCTTCAAGCTCATCTGCGCTGTTAAAAACAAAGACCTCGCCGTTACAGTGGCCTGTTATGCCCATAACCTCGGGATGATTAGGGTCTCCTGCAATAAGAACGGGAACCTCGGCTGAAGAATTTTCCGAAACGATTGTGTGAATTTTTTTCACAAACGGGCAGGTTGCATCGCAAAATTCGGCACCTACTTTTGCAAGCTCATCATAAACTTCTCTGCCCACACCGTGAGCACGGATAATAACCGTTTCGTTCTTTTGGGCTTGCGAGGGTGATTCGATAAGTCTTACACCTTTATTTTCGAGCCCCGATGTTACAAAATTATTATGTATAAGCTCGCCGAGCGTCGCAGCAGCGATATTTTTTTCTGCCAGCTCATATGCCATGTTAACTGCTCTGTCAACACCGAAGCAAAAGCCGGCTGTTTTGGCAAGGGTTATTCGCAATGGCCCATCCCCCAAAGTCTGACAATTTCAGCCATAACAAGCTTTGCACAGGCTTTTACCTCTTCTCTTGAGCCCTCTTCTGTAAATCCGAGCTTTTCATAGGGAATAAGCTCACCGAATCTGATTGTAAGCTTCGTACCCTTTTTCATGTTATCCCTGTTATAGATTGAAACGGGAAGGATATCCGCCTTTGCTTCCTTTGCAATTAGACCGACACCTGACTTTGCTCTTGCAGGCTTATAATCCTTTGAGCGTGTTCCTTCGGGAAAGATACCGAGAATTTTGCCTTCCTTTACAACTCTTTCTGCATAGTCAAGAGCCTCTTTATCTCCGCCGCCTCTGACGATGGGGAAACTGTTTGCTTTCTTGAGAAAATCACGTATAATAGGTTTTTCAAAAAGCTCCTTCTTTCCCATGAAATGAATCTGCCTGTCCTTAACTCCGAGTGCAATAAAAACAGGATCAAGAGCTTTGACATGATTTGAAGCAATTATAAATCCGCCTTCAGCAGGAATATTTTCAACACCTACATATTCAATATCATAAAGCTTGCTTACAATTTTCATTCCGAGAGGGCGAAGATTATCGTAAAGAGCTTCTTCCTCTTTTACCTTTGAATAGTCGAAACCTTTCATTATATATTCTCCTTAATAATTCTGATTATCTCGTTTACCGATTCTTCAAGCGAAAGGCCCGTTGTATCAAGAATAACGCCGTCTTCGGCAGGCTTGAGCGGTGCGATTTCACGGTGGGAATCATTATAGTCTCTTTCAATCAATTCTGCCAGAACATCCTCATATTTAACTTCGGTTCCCTTTTCGATAAGCTCCTTGTATCTTCTTGTTGCCCGCTCCTCAGGGGATGCGGTCAGGAAAATTTTAACCTTTGCATCGGGCAGAACAACCGTACCGATATCTCTGCCGTCCATAATGCAGTTATTTCTCTTTGCAATATCCCTCTGCAAATCGAAAAGAAAAGCTCTGACTTCGGGAACAGCCGAAACATCGGATGCAGCCATTGATGCAGGCGGAGTTCTGATTTCAACGGAAACGTTTTCTCCGTTGAGAAGAACCTTTTGCTCACCGTTTTCAAACACAAGATCAACGCTGATATCCGCAAGGCTCGCCGCAACCGCAGGCTTATCCTTTGTGTCAATACCCTTTCGCAAAGCATTGACGCCTACCGCACGGTAGAGCGCACCTGTATCAACATAAATATAGCCGATCGCTTTTGCCGCAGCTCGTGAAACAGTGCTTTTGCCTGCCCCTGCAGGGCCGTCAATGGCAACGTTTATAATGTTATTATTCATAATCAAACTCCCTGTTTTCTTTTATTTCTTCGGCTGCGCTCAAACCTGCAAGACGCCCTGTTGAAAAGGCTATCTGAAGATTAAAGCCGCCCGTGTAGGCATCGGCATCAATAACCTCGCCTGCAAAATAAAGACCTTCAATAAGCTTTGATTCCATTGTTTTGGGATTTATCTGAGAAACATCAACACCGCCCGATGTAATTATCGCTTCCGCCACGGGTCTGAAGCCCGTTACGGTTATGCACATTCCTTTAAGAAGCTGTGCGAGGCTTTGCCTTTGTTCCTTTGTAATCTGATTGACCTTTGTTGTAAGCGGAATTTTACTCAGCTTTACAATAACGGGCACAAGCTTTTTGGGCAAAAGTGAATTAAGCGCATTAATAAAATTTCTGTTTAAATTTTCAGAAAAATCACGCAGAATTCTCGCATCAAGCTGTTCAACCGTTAACGCCGGTTTCAAATCGATATAAATTTTATATTTACCGCTTTTCATATTTCTCATATGCGCCGATGCGCTGAGAATCATCGGACCCGACACGCCGAAATGTGTGAAAAGCATTTCTCCGAAATCTGTATAAATAGTTTTACCGCTTTCGGTATCAACCACCTTGATTGCGGTATTGCGAAGTGAAAGACCCATAAGATCGCTGCAAAAACCCTCATGAATTTCAAGAGGAACAAGCGAGGGAACAAGGTCGGTTATTTTATGACCAGCCTGCCTTGCAAGCTCATATCCGTCACCTGTTGAGCCTGTGCCCGGATATGAAAGTCCGCCGGTTGCAATAATTATCTTTTCGGCATAAATTTCTTCGCCGCTTTCTGTTTTAACGCCGGTGACTATGCCGTCATTCTGCAAAAGCTCAACCGCTCTGCCATGCATTACTCTTGCTCTGCTTTTTGCATAAGCATGAAGTGCATCAACGATATCAGCCGCATTATCGGAAGCAGGAAAAACTCTGTTTCCTCTTTCGGTTTTAAGCTCAACGCCTCTGCTTTCAAAAAAATCTATAACGTCAGAGGGCATAAAGCGTGAAAATGCTCCGTAAAGAAATCTGCCGTTTCGGGGAACATTTGAAATAAGCTCCTGCAAAGAGTTGCAATTGTTTGTTACATTGCATCTGCCTTTACCCGTTATCATCAGCTTTCTGCCGGGGCGTTCGTTTCGCTCAAGCACTATTGTTTCAACGCCCTCGTTTGCGGCAGTTCCCGCTGCCATAAGACCTGCGGCTCCTCCGCCTATAACCAGCAAGGAAGTCTTCATTATTTTTCCTCCCCGCCGGTACGGTAAACGTGATATTCATCCCATATTTCTTCGAGAGCCTTGAAATGGCTGTATACATCATCGCTCCTCTTTCTTGCACATGCCGCAATGAGAGCATTTATAAGGCTCAGCGGTGCAACAAGAGAGTCAACAAAAGATACCATGTTACTCTTTGCAACAAGAAGATGAGTAGCAAAAGGCGCAATAGGTGACATTTCACCGTCTGTTATTGAAATGATTGTTGCTCCCCTGTCCTTGGCAAAAGAAAGTGCCTTAACGGTTTGATTGGAATATCTGGGGAAGCTGATTGCTATGCACACATCCTCACTGCCGATATGGAACATCTGCTCAAACAGCTCGCTTGATGATGAAGTATCGATAAGCACAACATTTTCACAAAGATATCTGAAATAAAACGCCGCAAAACTTGCAATTGCAGCTGAGCTGCGAACGCCGAGAATATAGATTTTTCTTGCGTTATTTATTGCTTCAACGCTCTTTTCAAAGGCTTCGCGCGAAACGCCGTCCCTTGTTGCCTTAATCATATCTATATCGGCAGCAAAGGCGTTTTCCATAAAGTCATCGCCCTCAAAACGGCTTGCGGCAACTTCCATGCGCTGAACGCTTGTGAGGTGGCTTTTTACCATCTCCTGCAGATGCTTCTGAAGCTCGGGATAGCCTTCAAAGCCTATGTTTGAAGCAAAACGTACAACCGTTGATTCGCTTACGCCGACAGCCTTTCCCAAGCTCGCCGCAGTCATAAATGAAGCTTTTTCATAGTTTGTTTTAATATAATCCGCAATCTTTTTGTGTCCCTTAGAAAGACTGCTGTAGACTTCCTCTATTTTAGCCTGAAAATTCTCTGACATATCCATACCTCTTTAATAGTCACATACGAGATGTATTTTACACCAACCGCATCAAAAATGCAAGTGAATTTTATTTTCCTGCAGGATTTCTTTCATTTTTTATAATTGACTACTTTAATACGTTAGTGTATAATTATTTAAATCTTACATATCAAAGGAGATAATGTTATGTCATCCTCAACGGTTTTATGGTATAACGCCCCCGCTAAGGCATGGACGCAGAGCCTGCCCATCGGTAACGGCACACTCGGTGCCATGATTTACGGTACACCCGAAAAAGAGATTCTCGCCCTTAACCATGACGAGCTCTGGAACGGCAAACCCAAGAATACAGTTAAAGAAGGCGCACCCGCTGCTTTCAAAAAGGCACGTGACCTCGCTCTTGCAGGCAAGCTTCATGAAGCACAGGAAGAAATTGAAACAAATTTCCAGAGCACATGGAGCCAGGCTTATATGCCTCTCGGCAACCTTGAAATAGATTTTGATGCAAAAGGCAGAGTTAAAAATTACAAGAGAAGCCTTGACCTTGAAAATGCGATTTCAAACGTTGAATTCATCCGCTCAAAAGTCAAGTATAAGAGAGAATATTTTGCATCGTATCCCTCAAAAATAATTGCCGCAAAGCTCACAAGCGAAGGCGGCAAGATGAATTTCACTTTCGGCCTCACATCAAAGCTCCGCAGCAACAGCTTTGTTGAAGGTGATACGGTTATCCTCGACGGCGAATGCCACGGCGAAAACAACGTTAACGGCGACGCAAGCAACAAAGCATATTTTGATGAACCCGAAATGAGGGGCATGCGTTTCAGAGCAGTTGTTAAGGTTATCACTGACGGCACCGTAAAAGCTGTTGAAAACCGTCTTTCGGTTACCGATGCAACGGAAGCAACGCTTTTCTTCACAAGCGAAACAAGCTTTAACGGCTGGAATAAGCATCCTTTCCTTGATGGCAAGGAATATATCAAGCCCTGCATGGAACGCATTGCAGCAGTAAGCGATTACGAAAAGGAAAAGGCTGCTCACATTGCCGACTACACGGAGCTTTACGGCAGAGTTAACCTTGAGCTCGGCGAAGGCAGAAGCGATATTCCCACAGACAAACGCCTTAATTCTTTCAAGAGGGATAAGAGCGATGTTTCGCTTGTCACTCTTGTTTATAACTACGGCAGATACCTTGCAATTTCATCCTCAAGGAAGGGCACGCAGGCAACAAATCTGCAGGGTATATGGAACGACAGACTCACTCCTCCCTGGCATGCGAACTACACTGTTAATATCAACACCGAAATGAACTACTGGCCTGTTCTTATGTGCCGCATGCCTGAGCTTAACTACCCTCTTATTGAAATGGTTAAAGAGCTCAGCATCAGCGGCGAAAAAACAGCAAAAGGCCAGTACGGCGCAAAGGGTTGGGTTTCTCACCACAATGTTGACCTCTGGAGGCTTTCAACTCCCGTTGACGGCAACGCATGCTGGGCTTTCTGGCACGGCTCATCAGGCTGGCTCTGCGAGCATCTTTTTGAGCATTATGAATACACAAACGACGTTGAGTATCTTAAAGAAACAGCTTACCCTGTAATGAAAAAGGCGGCTGAATTCTACCTTGATATCATGACCGAATACGAAGGCAAGCTCGTTCTTGCTCCCGGCACATCGCCCGAAAACGGCTTTGAATACCAGGGCAAGCGTTGCAACGTTGCAAGATATTCAACCATGTCAATGTCAATCGCAAGAGAGCTGTTTGAAAACTGCATAAAGAGCTGCGAAATTCTCGACACTGACTCAGAATTTGCGGCAGAGCTTAAAGATACTGTCTCAAAAATGGCAGATTTCAAAATCGGCAGTGACGGTCAGCTTCTTGAATATGATGATGACTATCCCGAAATCGAGCCTCATCACAGACACGTTTCGCATCTTTATGCACTTCATCCCGCACGTCTTATTACTGTTGACGGCACTCCCGAGCTCGCCAAGGCTTGCCGCAGAACGCTTGAACGCAGAGGCGATAACGGCACAGGCTGGAGCCTCGGCTGGAAAATCAATTTCTGGGCAAGACTTTTCGACGGCGACCATGCGCTCAAGCTTATCGAAATGCAGCTTCGTCCCGTTAAGAGCATTGGCATAAATTACACAAAGGGCGGCGGCACATACGAAAACCTTTTTGACGCTCATCCGCCTTTCCAGATCGACGGCAACTTTGGCTTCG
>JBGVNA010000269.1:0-23982 GCA_045125175.1 Acutalibacteraceae bacterium | reverse complement strand
ACCTTTTAAGTCATTGGTGGAAAAGGGCAAGGCAGCAGGCAAGCTGACAACTCAGGAAATTGATGCAGCCATTGTTGAAATGGATCTTGACATTGAAGATCTTGACAAGCTTTATGAAACGCTTGAAAGCAACAACATTGAGGTTGTTGACGACCTTTCCAGCGCAGCAATCGAAAATTTTGACGTTGATCTGCCCAAGAGCCTTGATATCGGCGGCGGTGACGACAAGAGCATGGCAGTTGATGACCCCGTTAAGGTTTATCTTAAGGAAATCGGCAGAGTTCCCCTGCTTACTCCCGAAGAGGAAATCGAGCTCGCCATCAGAATTGCGGATAATGACCAGAAAGCAAAGCAGCGCCTTGCAGAGGCAAACCTTCGCCTTGTTGTAAGCATTGCAAAAAGATATGTCGGCAGAGGCATGCAGTTCCTTGACCTTATTCAGGAAGGCAACCTCGGCCTTATCAAAGCGGTTGATAAGTTTGACTATACAAAGGGCTTCAAGTTCTCAACCTATGCAACATGGTGGATAAGACAGGCTATCACAAGAGCCATTGCAGACCAGGCAAGAACAATCCGTATCCCCGTTCATATGGTTGAAACCATCAACAAGGTTAAAAAGACAAACAGCCAGCTTCTCCACAAGAACGGTAGAGACCCCTCTGCAGAAGAAATTGCCGCAGAGCTTGACATGCCCGTTGATAAGGTAAGAGAAATTCTCAGAGTTGCTCAGGAACCCGTTTCGCTTGAAACGCCCATCGGCGAGGAAGAGGACAGCCATCTCGGCGACTTTATCCCCGATGACGATGCTCCCGCACCCGCAGATGCAGCATCAATGCTCCTGCTTAAAGAACAGCTCAACGATGTTCTCAAAACTCTTACTCCCAGAGAAGCAAAGGTGCTTGCTCTCCGCTTCGGTCTTGAGGACGGACATCCCCACACTCTTGAGGAGGTTGGCAGCGAATTCGGAGTTACCCGTGAGCGTATCCGCCAGATTGAGGCAAAGGCTCTCAGAAAGCTCCGCCACCCCAGCAGAAGCAAGAAGCTCAGAGATTTCATTGATTAATAAAAATTAACGGGTTGACGATTTGTCAACCCGTTGTTTTGTTTTCTTTTGCAAATTTTTTATCAAAATATCCCATCAGCCACACGGCAGCAAAAACATCATCCGCAATTTCCAAAATTGAAAGTGCAACGGTAACGGGAGTAAGTAACAGAGCTTCGGCGTTGATTATATTGGCAAGAATTCCGACGGAATAATGAATAATGCTTGCTGCTTTTGAGGCAACATAAACAATACCTAAAAACACAATTCTGTTTTTCAGGTCTTTATAAGCGGCGTGGGCAAATCCGTCATAAATAATGAAAGAAAACACAACCGATACAATCGCCACCACGTCACCCCACACCGTGAGATGAGCATAATCCGAATAAAAGAAATTTATGAAGCCGTGAAATAACGCCGAGAAAAGCGCATTGACCGTTGTTTCGGTAAACACCGCAAGCGCTATGTACGCTTTAACGGAAAGTTCTTTTTCGCTTGCTTTTTTTGTTTTTACCATTTCCATCCCCCTCGGCTGTGTTTTATTATATTTGCGCAAGGGATTGTTGTCAATAAAAACGGACTGATAAACATCAGCCCGTTTTGCTTATTTCTGATAAATTTTAACGTAATCAACTATAAACTCGGTTTTGAAGGTTGATTTATCAAGCCCCTCAAGCTCGCTCAAATCGGGGATTTCGAGAGAAACGATAACATCTTCTTCAACCTGCGAAACACCGTTGCCGAAGCTTGAACGCACGGTTTCAATTCCGTTTATATAAAAAATATATTCATCCTCTGTCCATTCCAAGCCGTAGGTATTATATTCCTTTGTGATGTTGTTGCCGTAGAATTTGCCGAGCAATGCCGATTGAAAGCCCTCCTGCACGCCGTCAACGCCTGCACAGTGGATAGTGTTTGTTACGGCATATTTATCGCCGTTGTAGCAATAAGATTCAAAAATGTCAAGCTCCGCTCCGCCTACGCCGCCTTTTGAAACCGAAGCGGTATAAGGCGCATCCGCCTGAATCCAGAATGCGCTCCAGTAACCGGGGCTGTCGTTGCATATGCAGCGAATTTCGAAATAACCATGTTTATATCTTTCCTTAAGCTTGACTGCGGCAGTGTACCAACCTTCACCGTATTCGCCATCGGTAAGATATTCGCCCGAAATAATCATGTTGCCGTCTTTCACTTCAACCTGACTGTCGGCATTATATCCGCCTCTTCTCGGCCCGTTACCTCTTGTCTGCCAGATTTCGGTGTTAAGAGAATCGCCCTCAAATTCATCATAAACAACAAGGTTATAACCCGTTAAATCAAGCTCCTGCCCTCTCGGGGTAAGAGGCAAACCGAAAATAAGCATCTGAATTATTTCAACCATTGCAAGCAGGGTTGAAATGATTTTCTTGGGAGAAAAAGAAGTAAAAATACTGCCGAAATATTCAAAAAACTTTTCAACTGCCCAGACTTCTCTGACACTCAAATGCAGCAATTCAATAATTTTAGCCCACATTTTTATTCCTCCTCATTTTCAAAAAGCCCCGCAAACGCAGGGCTTTTAACAATTTTAGTTCTGTGATTTTTCAAGAGCCTGCTTAACATCTGCAATGATGTCGTCAACATGCTCGATGCCGACAGAAAGACGGATAAGATCATCCGAAATGCCGCAATCGATAAGCTCCTGTGCGGTAAGCTGGCGGTGAGTTGTGCTTGCGGGATGCAGGCAGCATGTTCTTGCATCTGCAACATGCGTTGCAATTTCTGCAATCTGCAGGCTGTCCATGAACTTTGTTGCGGCATCTCTGCCGCCCTTGATTCTGAACGAAATAACGCCGCTTGTGCCGTTGGGCATATATTTCTGAGCAAGCTCATAACCCTTGCTGCCCTTCATGCCGGGATAAGTAACCTCAATTGCACAGCCGCTGTCACGGATAAATTCAGCAACCTTGAGTGCGTTTGAGCAATGTCTTTCAACTCTCAAAGGAAGTGTTTCCAGGCCGAGATTGAGCAGGAATGCATTGAAGGGTGAGGGGATTGAGCCGAGGTCACGCATAAGCTGAGCCATGCACTTTGTGAGATACGCTGCATTGCCGAAACGCTCGGTGTAGGTTATGCCGTGATATGAGTCATCGGGAGTAGTAAGACCGGGAAATTTGTCATTCTGAGTCCAATCAAACTTACCGCCGTCAATAACAACGCCGCCAACGCTTGTTGCATGACCGTCCATATACTTTGTTGTTGAGTGAATAACGATATCTGCGCCAAGTTCAAAGGGACGGCAGTTAACGGGAGTCGGGAATGTGTTATCGATAATAAGGGGAACGCCGTGTGAATGGGCGGCATTTGCAAACTTTTCAAAGTCAAGAACTTCAAGAGCAGGGTTTGAAAGTGACTCTGCGAAAACAGCCTTTGTATTGGGTTTGAACGCTGCATTGAGTTCCTCTTCGGTAGCCTGAGGGCTGACGAAAGTGAAATCAATGCCAAGCTTTCTCATTGTTACATTGAAAAGGTTGAAAGTTCCTCCGTAAATTGTTGATGCGCTGACAACGTGGTCGCCTGAACCTGCAATGTTGAAAATTGAATAGAAAGATGCAGCCTGACCCGATGAGGTGAGCATTGCGCCGACACCGCCTTCAAGGTCTGCAATCTTTGCCGCAACAGCGTCATTGGTGGGATTTGCAAGGCGGGTATAGAAATAGCCCGATGCCTCAAGGTCAAAAAGCTTGCCCATTTCAACGCTTGAATCGTATTTATATGTTGTGCTCTGATAAACGGGAACCTGTCTGGGCTCGCCGTTTTTGGGAGAATATCCGCTCAGAATACATTTTGTGTTAATTTTGTAATCCATTTTTATGCCTCCAGAAATTCTTTCATAAGACCGCAGCCGACTTCAACAAAATCGCCCGTTGCCTCGGCTGTTTTTTCGTTTATGGTTTCAACGCCTTCGATTTCACCGTTCTTATGATAAATCATAAAGGGTACGGGGTCGCTTGCGTGAGTTTTTGTAACAATAGGTGTGGGATGGTCGGGGAGAATCATCACCTTGTAATCCTCGCCGCAGTTATTGAGATAATCAAGAATTACGGGCAGAACTCTTTCATCGATAAGCTCGATTGCTCTCACCTTGTTTTCAGGCTCGTTTCTGTGACCGCATTCATCGGGAGCTTCAAGGTGAATGTAAACAAGATCTTTGCCGTTTTTCCATTCCTCAACGGCAGCCTGTGCCTTGCCCTCAAAGTTTGTGTCGATATAACCTGTTGCGCCTTCAACCTCGGGCACGCCCATGCCTGCGCAGATTGCGATGCCTTTAAGCAGGTCAACGGCAGAAACAATGCTGCCCTTTACGCCGTAGGTTTCTTCAAAATTAGAAAGAGCAGGCTTGCTGCCCTCGCCCCAAAGCCAGATTGAGTTTGCAGGAGCCTTGCCCTCTGCAATTCTCTTTTTATTAACGGGGTGGTCTTTGAGAAGCTCATAGCTCTCTTTCATCATCGCAATAAGCTTTTCTGCATTGGGAGCGGTTGAAAGATATTCGCCGACTACCCTGCCCGAAATATCGTGGGGCGGTGTCATCTTGCCCAAATCGGTTGTGCCGTTGTTCCAGATAAGGCAATGGCGGTAACTTACACCATTATAATATCTGAATTCATCGTTACCGAAATGCTCCTGAACGGTTTTGATGATTTCCGCCGCTTCTTCGCTTGAAATATCGCCTGCAGAATAATCAACCATTGTTTTATCTTCGTAGTTTTCCTCATCACTGAGGGTAACAACATTGCAGCGCAGAGCAACATCAGTGTCTTTCATTTTAACGCCGATACTTACAGCCTCGAGGGGTGAACGGCCTGTGTAGCAAACCTTGGGGTCATAGCCGAGAACGCTCAGATTAGCAACATCACTGCCGGGCTTCAAGCCGTCTGCAACGGTTTTTACAAGGCCTACCCTGCCCTTTTGAGCCATGCCGTCAAAAAGCGGCTTTTTTGCAAGCTCCATAGGGGTTTTGCCGCCGAGTGCGGGAACGGGATAATCCGCCATTCCGTCATAAAGCACTACTGCATACTTCATATATATCATCCTTCCGTGAAAAGATTTCATTTCATTTCTTTATCCATAAATACTCTTGATCCTGTTGCGCCCCTCTGACCCTGATATTTGCCGTTATAGGGATTGTGGGCTTTGTCATCCATCTTTGCAAATACAAGCTGACCAACTCTTCTGCCTGCCTTAAGTTCTATTGCGCAACGGTTTGCATTGAAAAGCTCAAGAGTAATTTCACCCTTGAAACCGGGGTCAACCCAACCTGCATTCTGAATAAAAAGTCCCATTCTGCCGAGTGAGCTTCTACCCTCAACAAAAGCTGTCAAGTCATCGGGCAACTCAAAGTATTCCATTGTGGTTGCGAGAACAAACTGACCGGGGAGCAAAACATATGTATCGGTTTCGATTGTTTCATATTGAATTTTATCTTCAAGATTTATAATACCTGTTGATGAATCCTTGACAATGCTGAACGTATTGCCGAGACGTATGTCAATGCTTGCAGGCTGAATCTGCGCAGGCTCAATCGGCTGAGCAACAAGGCTGCCCTCTTCAAGCATTTTCATTAATGTTTTATCGGAAAGTATCATTTTGAAGCTCCTTTTTAATAATCGTCACCTTTATTCAAAATCCACTTTATAGGGTTTTCATCAATATAACGCCACGCGTCCAGATAACCGTTTTCATTTTCAATCACACGGTCATAATATGAGCTTTGCCAAATTGAATAGCCGATTTCTTTGGTTATCATGGTTTTAAACGACCTGATTACCGTGAACAGTGTAGGGCGGGATGCCCTCATCCCGCCGTTGGTATTTGCTTCATCATAAAACAAAAGCAGGAAATGTATATGATTGGGCATTATCACATAATTTTCAACACTGACATTGTTATATACAAAATTTATATTATTAATATACTTTTCTGCAACCTTACCAATTTCGGACAATTCAACTGTCGGCGGGATGAAGGCATCCCGCCCTACATTAACCCTACCAAACAAATTCTCTTTATTTTTAACGCAAACTGTCACGAAATAGCAACCGTTTTGACTGTAATCATATCCTTTTAATCTCGGATGTTTCCTTTTCGGCAAATTCATAATATATACGCTCATAAATTATTGATAATACATTATATCACGCAATAAATGTAAAATCTATATATTTCGCAAAAAATTTCAGGCGTATACGGGATAATCTCATATACGCCCGTGTAATTACCAAATCTTCTTTGATGCGATATCTGCAAGTGCGCTTGCGATGAATTCATCAACATTCTTTGCACCGAGGTCGCCTTCGCCTCTTTTACGAACGGAAACTGCACCGTCTTCAATTTCCTTGTCGCCGACAAGCAGCATGTAAGGAATCTTTTCAAGCTGAGCCTCGCGAATCTTATAACCGATTTTTTCGCTTCTGTCGTCAACAGAAACTCTCATGCCGAGGTTTTCAAGCTTTGCGGCAACTTCCTTGGCATATTCATGGTGACGGTCTGCAATGGGAAGAACTCTTATCTGCTCAGGTGAAAGCCAGAGAGGAAGTGCGCCTGCAAAGGTTTCAAGAAGATAAGCAAGGGTTCTTTCGTAGCAACCGAGGCTTGTTCTGTGAATGATATAGGGAAGCTTCTTCTGTCCGTCGGTGTCAACATAATACATACCGAATTTTTCTGCAAGAAGCATGTCAATCTGGATTGTAACGATTGTATCCTCTTTGCCGAAAACATTTTTGAACTGAATATCAAGCTTGGGTCCGTAGAATGCGGCTTCGTCAATACCGATTTCATAATCTACGCCGAGGTTATCGAGAATTTTGCCCATTGTTTCCTGAGCCATGTTCCACTGCTCTGCCGTGCCTTCATATTTAGTGGTATTGTTGGGATCCCACTGAGAGAAACGGAAGGTGCACTTATCAAGCATGCCGACTGTGCCGAGAAAATATTTGCAAAGGCTCAGACAACCCTTGAATTCCTCTTCAAGCTGGTCGGGGCGAAGAACAAGGTGTCCCTCTGAAATTGTGAACTGACGAACACGGATAAGTCCGTGCATTTCGCCTGACTCTTCGTTACGGAAGAGGGTTGATGTTTCGCCGAGACGCATAGGAAGATCACGGTAGCTTCTTGCGCTGTTAAGATAAACTTGATACTGGAACGGGCAGGTCATGGGACGAAGAGCAAGGCATTCCTTTTCTTCATCGTAAGGATCGCCGAGAATAAACATACCGTCAAGATAATGATCCCAATGGCCCGAAATTCTGTAAAGATCTCTTTTTGCCATAAGGGGAGTTTTGGTAAGAAGATAGCCGTTTGCCTGCTCAACATCTTCAACCCAGCGCTGAAGAAGCTGAATTACTCTTGCGCCCTTGGGGAGAAGGATGGGCAGACCCTGACCGATTGAATCAACGGTTGTAAAATATCCGAGTTCCCTGCCGATTTTGTTATGGTCACGTTTCTTTGCTTCTTCAATAGCTTCAAGATGAGCTTCAAGGTCCTCTTTCTTTGTGAAAGCTGTTCCGTAAACTCTCTGGAGCATCTTGTTCTTTGAATCACCTCTCCAGTATGCGCCTGTGCATGAGGTGAGCTTAAATGCCTTGACTCTGCTTGTATCGGGCACGTGAGGGCCTGCGCAAAGCTCGTCAAATTCACCCTGCTTATAGAACGAAATCTTTTCGCCCTTATCGGAATGCTCTTTGATAAGCTCAACCTTGAAGGTTTCGCCTCTTTCTTCCATCATTTTGATAGCTTCATCGGGGTCAAGCTCATATTTTTCAAGAGGAAGTCCCTCTTTAACGATTTTCTTCATCTCTGCCTCGATTTTTTCGAGAACATCGGGAGTGAAGGGCACGTCAACATCAAAATCATAGTAGAAGCCGTTATCAATAGCGGGGCCGATAGCAAGCTTTGCATCGGGATAAAGTCTTTTAACTGCCTGAGCAAGAATATGCGATGCTGTGTGGCGAAGCGCCCACTTGCCGTCTGCATCGTCAAATGTGAGAATTTCAAGCTCGCAGTCCTTATCAAGAGCTGTTCTCAAGTCACAAACAACACCGTCAATTTTGCAAACACATGCAGCCTTATAAAGACCCATGCCGAGGCTTTTTGCAACTTCCATAGCGGTTGTGCCGTTTTCGAACTCCTTAACGACGCCGCCTTTAAGTGTTACATTAATCATTTATATCATCCTTTCTTAATTTACAAAACAAAAAGCTCCATCCTGCAAAAACAGGATGAAGCATAACATACTCCACGGTTCCACCCGTAATTCCGAAAAAAATCGGCTCTCGACAGCCTTAACGCAGCTGATACGGCACGCCTTGATTACGGCGGCACTCGGCAGGCGGTAGCGGCTTGCGAACTTTTACTGCCCTTTCAGCCGATGAAGCAGCTCTCTGAAAAAAGTCCGTTGCAAGCAGCCTTCTGCTTCAACGATTTTCAATATTACAATTAATATATCACTCTGTTAAAACAAAGTCAATAGATTTTTTAATGAAAAATCAATAAAAAACTTGACAATATCCTTCTAAAAGTATACTATTAATACAATGGTGTTATATTGTGCCAAGATAGGCGTTTTTATGCCTTGAAACACCATTGGTTGATTTTTCTGTAATTTTCTTATATCGACTTATGCCCTCTGCATAGGTCATCTAAAATCTAAAAAAGGAGGAACGCAATTACTTTGGAAAATTGGATAATTATTCTTATTGCTGCCGTTGTTGCTTTGGTAGTCGGTCTTGTTCTCGGCTTTGTACTCGGCGGTTTACATAGGAAGAAGGTTGCCGAGGCTGCCATAGGCTCAGCTGAGCAGGAAGCAAACAAAATCATCAGCGATGCCATTTCAACAGCTGAAGCAAAGAAAAAAGAAGCCATCCTTGAAGCCAAGGATGAAATCCACAAGCAAAGAACAGAAACAGAAAAAGAACTTCGTGAAAGGCGCAACGAAGTTCAGAGAATGGAACGCCGCATAACTCAGAAAGAGGAAACTCTTGATAAAAAGAGCGAAAATCTTGAGAAAAAGAGCGAGGTTCTCGACGAAAAAATCAAAGCTGCAGACGATCGCCTTGAAGAAATTGAGAGCATAAAGAAAAGTCAGTTTGAAATGCTCGAAAGAATTTCAGGCTTCACAAAGGAACAGGCTAAGGACTATATTCTCAGTGTTCTTGACGAAGACCTTAACCACGAAAAAGCAGTTAAAATTCAGGAAATCGAACAAAAAACAAAGGACGAAGCGGATACTCTTGCAAGAGAGATTATCACAACCGCTATTCAGCGCTGCGCTGCAGACCATGTTGCAGAAGCTACGGTTTCCGTTGTTGCTCTGCCCAACGATGAAATGAAGGGCAGAATCATCGGCCGTGAGGGCAGAAACGTAAGAACTCTCGAAATGATAACAGGCGTTGACCTTATCATTGACGATACTCCCGAAGCTATCACAGTTTCAAGCTTTGACCCCGTTCGCAGAGAAATCGCAAGACTTACTCTTGAAAAGCTCATTGCAGACGGCAGAATACATCCCGCAAGAATTGAAGAGATGTATGACAAGGCAAAGCGTGAGGTTGAAGCAACTATCAAGCAGACAGGTGAGCACGCCCTCATTGACGCAGGCGTTAACAATGTTCACCCCGAAATTGTTAAGCTCATCGGCAAGCTCAGATACCGCACAAGCTACGGCCAGAATGTTCTTAACCATTCACTTGAAGTTTCTTATATTGCAGGTCTTATGGCATCGGAACTTGGCACCGATGTAAGAACAGCAAAAAGAGCAGGCTTGCTTCATGATATCGGCAAGGCCCTTGATCACGAAATGGAAGGCTCACACGTTGATCTCGGCGTTGAATTCGCCAAGAAATACAAGGAAAACGATAATATTCTCCACGCAATCAAGGCTCACCACGGTGAGGTTGAGGCAAAAACAATCACCGCTGTTCTTGTTCAGGCTGCCGATGCTATTTCAGCTGCAAGACCCGGTGCAAGACGTGAGGATGTTCAGAACTACATCAAGCGTTTGCAGAAACTTGAAGAAATCGCAACCTCATTTGACGGCGTTGAGCGTTCGTTCGCTATTCAGGCAGGCCGTGAGGTTCGCATCATGGTTAAACCCGAAGTTGTTAACGATGACAACATGGTTCTTCTTGCAAGGGATATCGCTAAGAAAATTGAGGAATCAATGGAATATCCCGGTCAGATTAAGGTTAACCTTATCAGAGAGAGCAGAACTATCGACTACGCAAAATAATTATTACGGGGCTGCCGAATGCAGCCCCTTTTTTCTACGGAGGTAATATGAATATTCTCGTCATAGGAGATGTTGTTTCCTCAAAGGGTTGCGAATTTCTTCGCAGCATCCTGCCCGCTTATAAAAAACTGAAAAATATTGATCTCTGCATTGCAAACGGCGAAAATTCTGCAGTGGGCAACGGCATAACCCCATTTTCCGCTCAGTTCCTTTTTGACAGCGGAGTCGATTTCATCACAACCGGCAACCATGTTTATCGCCGCAGAGAATTCTATGAAATGCTTGATGAGCGTGAGGATATAATCCGACCCGCCAACTTTTCAAAGAACAACCCCGGTAAAGGCTATTCAGCCATAGATATGGGATTTGCAAAGGTTGGAATTATCAACCTTTCAGGCATGGTTTATATGGACAGATGTGATAATCCTTTCTCCGTTGTTGACGAAATTCTACCGAAGCTTTCGGATTGCCGGATAACCCTTGTTGATTTTCACGCAGAAGCGACCGCAGAAAAAAGAGCGATGGGCTTTTATCTTGACGGTAGGGTGTCCGCAGTTTTCGGCACTCACACTCACGTCATAACGGGCGATGCAGCGATTTTGCCGAAAGGCACTGCCTATATCACCGATATCGGCATGACGGGTCCCAAGCATTCTGTTTTAGGGGTAAAACCTGAAATATCAATCGAATGGCTAAAAACAGGCATGCCTGCAAGATTTGACACAGCCGAGGGCGAATGCATAATGAACGGCTGTATTTTTGAATTTGACAACAAGACCGGCAAAGCGATAAGCATTGAGCCGATAACTATAGAATAGGAAGATATTTATGCAAAAGCTTCTCAGCCATATGCGCGCGGCATGCCAGCAATATGAAATGATAAGTGAAGGCGACCGCATAGCAATAGGTGTTTCGGGCGGCAAGGACTCCATGGCTCTGCTTGCGGGCATGGCAAATCTGCGCCGTTTTTATCCCGCCAAATTCGATATCGTTGCAATCACACTCGACCCCCGCTTCGGCGGAGTTGATACGGATTATTCTGAAATCGAAAAGCTCTGCAAAAAGCTCGAGGTTGAATATGTTATAAAACGCACTCAGCTTGCAGAGGTTATTTTTGATATCAGAAAAGAGAGCAACCCCTGCAGCCTTTGCGCAAGAATGCGCAGAGGTGCGCTGCACGATGCAGCAAAAGAGCACGGCTGCAACAAAATCGCTCTCGGCCATCATCTCGATGACCTTGCGGAAACATTTATAATGAACCTTTTTAACGGCGGAACACTTGACTGCTTTATGCCGGTTACATATCTTTCACGCAAGGATATTTATATGATAAGACCCATGATTTTTGCAAGGGAAAGCGACTGTGCAAGAGTTGTTCGCAAGGAGAATCTTCCGATTGTAAAAAGCAAATGTCCTGCCGACGGAAACACTGAAAGGCAGGAGGTTAAAGAAATGCTCAGCGCTATGGAGAAAAAGTACGGCGATGTTCGCAGCAAAATCCTCGGCGCAATGCAAAGAAAAGAAATTAACGGTTATTGATATAAACAACCCCCTCGGACACCGAAATGTCCGAGGGGGTATATTATGTATCTTATTCGTTTAATAAATTGCCTATTCTAACAAATGTGAGCCTTGCCAAATCCGCTTCGAATTCTTCAACAGTCTGAGTTTCACTTGCACGGATATCAAATTTTTGATCATCGTAAACCGTGCCGCCATTGGGCGACACTCCATAAGGGCTGTTTTTTATTTTTCAATTTTAACCTGAACAGGCTTGCGGTTTTTGAAAAACGTTACATATTCAAATCTGCAGCTTTCGGCAATTTCATAGCCTTGGTCAATACCCGCTCCCACATGCTCGGTAAAATGAGCATCCGAGCCGAGAGTGAGCAATTCTCCGCCAAGCTCTTTGAATCGACGTACATAGTTTTCCGTCGGCATGGTTTTGCCTATAGGCTGGCGCAGACCGCTTGTGTTGATTTCAAGCGCCTTGCCGTTTGCGATAAGCACCTTAAAGATTTCATCGGTTATATCATCAAAACGGCTCAAATCTGTGTTGAATCTGCCGGACTGAACTATATATCTCATGGGATAAGTAAGATGAGCAAGGGTATCAAATCCGTTCCATTTTGCAAGAATAAGCTCCTCATTAAAATATTTTTCGAGCAGAGTATATACTTCATCCTGAGTGAGATTTTCGTAATCAAGCTCACAGAAATCGGGCATTTGGCGAAGATTATGTATTGAACCTATAACAAAATCATATTCATAGCGGGCAAGCGATTTTTCCGTAAGCGGAATATCATAGGTCGGCTGACCCATCTCTATGCCTCTGAGAACCTGAATTTTATCGACAAAAGCTTCCTGCGCGTAGCAGATGTCTTCATAGCTTGTTTTCTGGCGCAGCTCAAGGCGGTGCTGTTTATAAAAATCAACATCAAAATGGTCTGTGAAAGCGATTGTTGAAAGACCGTTAGCAACCGCTGATTTGCACATGAGAGCAGCGGAATAATTTCCGTCAAATGAGCTTGTTGTGTGCATATGCAAATCAATTTTATTTTTATAATTAACCATCGGTATCACCTCATATTTTTATTATTCCGACAAATCTTCAATTAAAACTCTGATTTCACGGATTATGATATAATACATCATTTTGAAATATCTGATTATTTTTTCAATTATGTTTTCTGTTTCGCCTTTTTCAGCTTCGCCCTCTGCGCCATAGCAGCCGATATTTGCGCTTGAAATTTCATTGCCGAAGAAATCAAGAGTCAAATCATCCTCAACCTCATATCCGCAGCCGATGAGCGGCGAATTTGACGCAAGCTTATAAGCATCAATGCCCTCACCGCCGACAAAAGCAGGATATGTATTCTTTGAAAGTGCATCAAAAAACGGTGTCGGGCAATTATAATAGCAGTTGTTTGAGAAAATCGTGTTTGATTCAAGAATCTGCTCCGTTTTATAATAAATCTTGTTTCCGTCAACGGGAATTATGATGTTATTGGCAAAAAACGAATCATAAAGCCCCGTTATCTGGAATTCACCACAGTTAATTATTGTATTGTTATAGAATTTGAAATTATATTCACCCGCATCGGTGCTCGTTTTGCTTCTGCCTGCGCCGTCGTTAACCGAAAGGCAATATCTGACGGTGTTGTTATACTGACCGCTGTAGTTTGCGTTATTGCACATAAAGCGCATATTATCATGCGAATAGATATATTGATATGTGCAGTTATTTGAATGGGAATCAAAATCGATTGACATGCCGTCGCCGACATTCTTCTGACCGGCGATTTCACAATATTGAATTGTGCTGTTTTCGCTGCCCCAGAACCACATTGCCGCAGTGAAATATCCGATTTCACCGTTTTCCTTAAGACCATCGCCCTGGCAACAGTTGATTGCACGGCAATGAGTTACAAGCGCACCGTCGCATATACCTACAACAACCGCTTCCGCATCCATTTCGTGAAAATAGCAGTTTTCAACCAGAACGCCCTCGTTATAAATCGGGTCGATATCTTCTTCCGCACACCACGGAGCCTGCTCATCATTCCACGAGCCCCAGATCATAAATCCGTTTGCGCAATTATAAACCTCGCAGTTTCTGATTGTAAGGTCATTAACCGCATATCTTGAGCGGGCAGGAAGACCCTTTACCATAACGGCAGCTCTTGCCGATGCCGCACCGTTTGAAAAATCATCGCGGCTTTTCACGGTAAAATTCTGCATATCTGTGAAATAAACATTGTCGATGATAATGCCCTCTGAGGTCTGACTGAGCGTATCAATCCATATGCCTCCGCCATTAGGCGCATGAATATGAAGATCGGATATCGTTACATATGAGCAATCAAACAGACGGAAAACCTCTGTTCTTTCATTGGTTTTAAGAACAGCTTTTTCACCTTCACCGTAAGAGGAAATTACAACGGGATTTTCTTTTGTGCCGCTGCAAGTGAGGGTAACGGCACACTCATATTCTCCGCCATTCTTGAAAAGAAAATGTGTTCCCGGACCAATGTCAAGATTTTTAAGACCCGCAATGGTTTTAACAGGGCTGTTTATATCGGTTCCCGAATTTGAATCGTCGCCGTTAACCGAATCCAGATAATAATATGTTTTTACATCATCGGCATAAGCAAAAAAGCCGACACAACTGAAAATAATTGCGAATGAAAGTAAAACGCTTAAAAAGCGGTTTGTTTTTTTCATAGATATTTCTCCTCTGAATTCAAACATTCCAATATAAAATTATATCATTGCAAACAGTTTTGTCAACAAAAAAAGCAGCGGTCCAACCGCTGCTTTCATAATTATACCTTTTCTTCTGCCATGCCTGCATTTTCCTTTGCAACAGCAAGCATAAGGCGGATTCTGTTTTCTTGATTAACCTTGGTTGCACCCGGGTCATAATCAATGGGAACAATATTTGACTGCGGATACATTTCCTTAAGCTTTCTTATCATGCCCTTGCCTACGATATGGTTAGGCAGGCAGCCGAAAGGCTGAGCGCAGACAATATTGCCGTATCCGTTTTCGATAAGCTCCATCATTTCAGCAGTCAACAGCCAGCCCTCGCCCATTTTGCAGCCCGGACCGATAATTTTGGTGCAGATTTCTTTGATATGAGCATAGGGTGTTGGAACGGTGAAATTGCCGTATGCCTTAGCAGCCGAAATAAGATTCTTTTCAACCTTTGAAAGATACCACATCGCAATTCTCATGGCAATTTTCTTGAAAGGATTGCCACCGTAAAGCTTTATATCCTCAAGCCTGTTATCAACCTTGAAATTGATGAATCCGAGCAAGCCCGGCACCATTACTTCACAACCCTGAGAGAAAAGGAATTCTTCAAGGTGATTATTCGCAAGAGGTGAATATTTAACATAAATTTCGCCTACAACGCCGACCTTGATTTTATTTGTCTTTTTAACGGGAATTGCGGCAAAGCTTTTTGCTATTTCGGGCAGTCTTTTATTGACTGCAAAGAAAGAATAACCTCTGCCTCTCTGCATTTCAGCGCTTAAATCGTCAATCCACTTCTGAGTCAGCCTTGCAGCATCGCCTTCATTAACCTCATAAGGCTCAATCTGGTTTTTAAGAAGGGTTATAAGGTCGCCGTAAATAACGGTAGAAAGCATCTTAAGCGCCATTGACAGCCTGATTTTAAAGCCACTGTTCTTTTCAAGGCCCGAAAGGTTAAGCGAAATAACAGGCACCTGAGGATAACCCGCCTTTTTCAGTGCTTTACGTAAAAGGTGAATATAGTTTGATGCTCTGCAGCCGCCGCCGGACTGAGTAATCATGAGAGCGGTTTTATCGGGGTCATATTTGCCCGTGTTCAGCGCATCGATAAGCTGACCGATAACAAGCAAAGCAGGGTAACAAGTGTCGTTATGAACATATTTAAGACCTTCGTCAACAACGGTTCTGCCGTCATTTTTAAGAAGCTCAACCTTGTAGCCGTACTGACCGAAAATATTAACAAGAAGCCTGAAGGTGATATCAAGCATATTCGGAGCAAGGATAGTGTAATCCATCATATCCTTTGTGAACTCAACTCTGTCCGTCATTATTTTTTTGCTCATTTTTCACCCTCCTTATCTGCCTGTTGCGGCAAACAGACTTCTGAGTCTGATTTTAACCGCACCGGGGTTTGAAATTTCATCTATTTTAATCTGAGTATAAATCTTACCGTCGTTTTCAAGGATTGTTCTCATTTCATCCGTTGTAATGGCATCAACGCCGCAGCCGAAGGAAACAAGCTGAACAACATTCAAATCCTTATCGCCTGCCTTGGCAACATATTTTGCCGCAGCATAAAGGCGTGAATGATATGTCCACTGGTTAAGCACGGTTGTCGGGAACTTTTCAACAAGCGAACTTACGCTGTCCTCTGTTATAACTGTTGCGCCGCACTCACAGATGAGCTTATCAATGCCGTGATTGATTTCCTCATCAAGGTGATACGGTCTGCCGCAGAGAACGATAACAGGGATATCCTTTTTCTTCGCTTCGTTCAGATATTCCATTCCCTTAAGGTGAATTTTCTGCATAAAGGAATGATATTCGGCATACGCCTTATCCGATGCGTTTTTAACGTCCTTCTGATTTATTCCGTCAAATTTTGCAGAAAGAATTTCATAAATCTTCTTAACGAAATCCTTGGGGCGATGAAGTCCAACATAATCGCTCATGAAATTGAGCTTTTTAAGCTCACCGACATTCGAACGGATAACCTCGGGATAATAAGCAACAACGGGGCAGTTATAGTTGTTATCGCCCAAATCTTCATCCAGGTTATATGTCATGCAGGGATAGAAAATATCCTTAACCCCCTGTGAAATAAGGGACTCAATATGACCGTGGAGAATCTTTGCGGGGTAGCAGACGGTATCCGAAGGGATGGTGTGCTGACCCTTAACATAAAGCTCTCTTGATGACTTTTCGGAAAGTGCAATGCCAAAACCAAGCTCGGTGAAAAATGTATGCCAGAACGGAAGAAGCTCAAACATATTCAGACCCATGGGCAAGCCAATCTGAGGCTTTGTGCCGGTTACGGGCTTATATTTTGAAAGAAGCTCACGCTTATAATCAAACATATTTGCACTGTCAACCGTGTTTGATTTTGCAAGTGGCTTGCTGCATCGGTTGCCACCGATAAAGCTTCTTCCCGAGGAGAATGTGTTAACGGTAAGGCGGCAGTTGTTGCTGCACTTGCCGCATGTAACAGCCTTAACCTTATGTTCAAAGCTTTCAAGCTCTTCAGGAGAAATGAGGGAGCTTTTTTCAGGTGCTCTTTCCATAGAATAAAGAGCCGCGCCGTAAGCACCCATAAGGCCCGAAATGTTAGGTCTGACAACGTTTCTGCCGATTTCCTGCTCAAAAGCACGAAGCACGGCATCGTTAAGGAATGTTCCGCCCTGAACAACTATATTCCGTCCGAGTTCATCAGCACTTGAAGCTCTGATAACTTTATAAAGAGCATTTTTAACAACGCTTATCGAAAGACCTGCGGAAATATTCTCGATGGATGCGCCGTCCTTCTGGGCCTGCTTAACAGATGAGTTCATGAAAACAGTGCAGCGTGAGCCGAGGTCAACGGGTCTGTCCGCAAAAAGACCGAGCTTTGAGAATTTTTCAATATCGTATCCCCATGCGGCGGCAAAGGTCTGCAGGAATGAGCCGCAACCCGATGAGCATGCCTCATTGAGAAAGATGTTATCAATTGCATTGTTTCTGATTTTGAAACATTTAATATCCTGGCCGCCGATATCGATGATAAAATCAACATCGGGTTTGAATTTTTTCGCTGCCGTGAAGTGTGCAACGGTTTCAACGATTCCGATATCAACCGCAAATGCGTTTTTGATGATATCCTCGCCGTAGCCCGTAACCGCACTTGATGCAACAACCGCATCGGGATATTCTCTGTAAAAATCCGCAAGAAAATCACGGATAAGCGAAACGGGGTCGCCGTTGTTGGACATATAGCGGCTCATAACAATTCTGCCGTCGCCGTTGATAACAGCCGCTTTAACTGTGGTTGAGCCTGCATCAATGCCTATGTAAACTTTTTCGCCGCTGCTTATTTTGCAGTTATCCTCAACGGAATCCTTTGCATGGCGAGCCGAAAATTCCTCATATTCCTTTTCGGATGTAAAAAGCGGATTTGCGCCTAAATATTCGCCGCTTTCCTTGACGTTCTTTATTTTTTCGGTGATATCTGTTATATCAAGCTCTTTGCCCTCCGATGAATAAGCCGCACCGAGAGCAACAAAATAAAGTCCGTTTTCGGGGCACTTGCCCTCAACGCCGAGTCCCTTATCAAATGCCTTGCGAAGCTCAGAAAGGAAATAAAGAGGGCCGCCGAGATAAACAACATTGCCCTCGATTTTTCTGCCCTGCGAAAGACCCGAAACTGTCTGGTTAACAACGGCAGTGAAAATGCTTGCGGCAACGTCGTTTTTCCTTGCGCCCTGATTAAGCAGAGGCTGGATATCCGACTTTGCGAAAACACCGCATCTTGAAGCGATTGAATAAATCTTCTCATGGCTCTGGGCAAGAGTGTTCATTTCCAGGGGTTCAACGCCTAAAAGCGATGCCATCTGGTCGATAAACGCACCTGTGCCGCCTGCGCATGAGCCGTTCATTCGTACCTCAACACCATTTGTGAAGAAAAGAATTTTCGCATCCTCGCCGCCAAGCTCAATTACCGCATCCGTACCGGGAAGCAGCTTTGATACGCTTACTCTTGTTGCATAAACCTCCTGAACAAATTCAAGACCGAGAGCCTGCGCAAAGCCCATACCCGCAGAGCCCGAAACAGTCAGCGAAGCATTTGCAAACTGCGGATTTTCTTTTACAATCTGTGAAAGCATTTCAGCGCTTTTTTCTGCAATTTTAGAATAATGGCGCTCATATGCTTTATATACAATTTTGTTGTCATTATCGATTGCAACACACTTGAGAGTGGTTGAACCGACATCCATACCTATTCTCATCTCAAATACCTTATGCTGTTTTTTCCTCTCTGAGATTTTCACGCATAAGACGCTCAACCTCGTGATAAAGCTTATCGTTTGCTTCTTCAACGGTCATATCCTCAACCTTAAAAGGCTCGCCGTAACGAACGGTAAGATTCTTGCTGCGGAACTTATAATCACCTGTCAGACCGAAAGGCACGATATAAGCATCCGTCTTCTTTGCCATGGCAACCGCACCCGTTTTGAAGCGGAGCAGGAAATTCTCGGTTTTATTGCGTGTACCCTCGGGGAAAATACCGATTGCACCGCCTTCCTTAAGAACATTAAGCGCAGACCTTGTGCTGGAAAAATCTCTTCTTGAGCGGTCAACGGGAATGCAGCCTACAGCTTTGAAAAACGGCGCAAGCTTACCGTCAAAATATTCTTTTTTTGCCATGTAATGAATAACTCTTTTTGTTGCCATTATGGTCAGGCACTGATCATAAACATGCTTATGGTTGCCTGCAATAACAATAGCGGCATCCTGCGGAATTTTTTCTGCGCCGATGATTTTAGGTGAGTAAAATATTTTGAAAAGCGGGCGCATAAAAGGTGTTAAGAATTTGTATCCGAATTCTCTGTCTTCAGGTTTTTTCATTATTTTTCTCCTTCTTTTGTCAACTCAGCAGCGACGATATTCATAAGTTTATTATTTGTTTCTTCAAGATTTTCTGCAGCCTTAAAAGACTCAAAAAAGCGTATTTTAACGCTTCTTTTAAAGGGTTTGTATTTGCCCGAAATAACAAACGGAACAATTGCTGTATCCGTATCCTTAGCCATCTTCACGGCACCGAATTTAAACGGCATGATAATATCATCCGTTCTGTTTATTGTTCCTTCGGGGAAAATACCGATAAGTTTTTCATCCCTAAGTATTTCCTCTGCTTTTTCAAGAGCTGCCTTATCTTTTTGCCTGCGGTTAACGGGAATGATACCGAGACCCTTGAAAATAAATTTCAGAGGTCCTTTCATAAGCTCGTCCTTGGCAAGATAATGCACGCATCTTTTGGTTGCGCTTGCTACAAGCAGGCAGTCAAAATAGTTGGTATGATTCCCTGCAAGAATTATTCTTCCTCTTTCGGGAATATTGTTTTTACCGACTATAGCGGGCTTATAAACTGCTTTAAATAAAGCTGTAATCGGCCCTCTGACCACCCTGTAGAATATGGGTTCTTTCATCTTTTGTCCTCCGTTTTAGTAAAAATAACCAAAAAACATCTTTCGTTTTTGACACAAAAGCCTCCAAATAAAAAACGGCGAAGCTTAAAAAGCCTCGCCGCAAAACGATTTTTTCAAATTTTCTCGGTTGTATTTTCTTTTTTGATTGCGGTTATTTTGTATTTACCCGCCCTGATTTTTTGCAGAGTGCCGTGCCTTGCGCAGTTTCTGATGATTTGCTGTTTAACCGCATCTTCAACATCAACGCAAGACATTACCTTTTTGTATTCCTTGAGGTAAACGTTTTTAGGTATCACGCAAATCATTCCTTTCAAGTTCAGATTTCAACAACTTGCGCCCGTATTGCAGGCGCTTCCTGACCGTTACGGGTGAAGTATTTGTTATCTCTGCGATTTCGTTAGCTTTATATCCCTCAATGTAATATAAATCCAACACAATTTTATATTTCGACGGCAAATTCATGATAAGCTCAAATATATCCCTATCATCATCGCTGATGCCGATGCTGCGAAGCTCATCAAGATTTTCGGTTGCATGGCGGCTGTTGAATCGACACATGTTCTTGCTGATATTGGTTGCAACCTTTATCAGCCACGCCTTCTCATGATCCGAATCACGGAAAAGGGGCGCTTTGAGCATATATTTTAAGAAAGTTTCCTGCAGGGCGTCTTCTGCATCCTGCTTATTGCCGAGAATTCCGTAGCAGATGCGAAAAAGCATCTGACTGTATTTTTCAACCGCATATTCAATATGCCGCAATTCATCGTTATATTGAGCAGTTACCGCACACACAGGCAACCCTCCTTCCGAAAGATAACACCTTTCTATAATAACACACCGCAAAAGGTCGAAATGTGATACTTATTTTGTGAACAATTTGTAAACTTATGCAAAAAGCCTCCGAAATATGTCTTCGGAGGCTGATTTTTAACTAAAAATTTTAAAAACCTGGATTATGGTTCTGTTTGCACCGAAAAGATTCTTGAAGAAAGATACTATCTTCTGCCAGAAGCCTGCATTTGAAACAACCTTCTGTGAATCTGAAATTTCGCTTCCTGCGTCATTCTTAACGGGGTTGCCGTTTCTGTCAACAACCTTTGCGGTTACCGTTACTGTGCCGCTGCCCGTTGACTTGATTTCGCAGGTTGAACCGTCTGCCTTCTGGCTCATTGAAACACCGCTGCCGTCAACAAGCCACTTGACATATGCACCCTCGGGCAGATTTGATGTTATTGCTGTAAGACGGAGTGTTTCACCGTAATTTATTGTTTTTGAGCCGGGATTGTTCTTGATTTCAACAGTGGTTACAATCTTGAAAGATGCGGTAAGGGTTACATTCTCGGCGGGCATGGTTGAAGGAACAGCTTTATCCCATCCCGCAAAGCTATAACCTTGTTTTGAGGGTGTTGCGGGAGTTGAAATTGATGCACCGTAAAGATAATCAGCCGATGCTGCAGTGCCGTCAACAACGATTGTGAAAGTATATGTTTTTCTGTCGATATAAACCTTGAGCACAAGCGAGTTATCGGCGGCTACGGTACCCGAAAGCACGCTTTTTTCTCTGTTAAGCTCAAAGCCCTGCGGAATTGTTGCATTAACAAAAACCGTTTCATCGGTTGTGCCCGTGCATGCCGCTGTTGAAAGCTGATAAACACCGTTTGCATCCATCATATATGTTTCAACGCTGTAGTGTGTTTCGGTTGATGCAATCCAGAGAGCTGTGAATGATTTGCCGTCTATGCTGTCCATCATTCCGAGAGTATCAAGAGCATTCACGCCGTCTGCAGACCAGCCTGCAAAAACATAGCCCTGCTTTGCGGGAGATTCGGGAGCAGAAATTTCAGAATTATATGCGACAGAAACTGCCTTTGAAGCTTCACCGTCTTCCCATGCGCCGCCGTTTGCGTTGAACACTGCATCATAGCTGTTTACCTGCCACTGTGCTGTTACCGTTATATTTTCAGCAGGCATTGTTGAAGGAACCTCGGGTAACCAGCCATTAAACGAGTAACCCGTCTTGACGGGGGCAACAGGGTTTATCACTTTTGTTGCGTAATCCTGAGTGATTGCGCTGACTTCCGAACCGCCGTCTGTATCGAATGTTACTGTATACTGATTAATCCTCCACTGTGCGGTGAAAGTCAAGCTTTCACCCGGCATTACATCAGGAACGGCAGGTAACCAGCCTTCAAATGTATAACCCGTTTTTTCAGGTATCCACTCGCCTGTTATTTCATCGCCGATTTCATAAAATTCAACCTTTTCCTCAATGCCGTCAACAATCCATGTAACAACACGCTCTGTCGGGGAAGAGGTTACGGTAACTTTTTCACTTTCAAGTACGGGGCTGTTTTCATACCAACCGTATGCAGCCGTAAGCTCTGCGAGGCTCGTTGCGCCGCTCGGTGCATAAGGAAAGCTCACAAATCCCTGGCTGTTATCTATTGTGCAAACGGTTTCGGGGATAACAAAGCATTCAAGTGACTTGCCTCTGTTACCGTCAAGCACAGTCATATCAACCTCAAAGAGCCAGTCGGAGCCATCATACACAACACATCCGCTTGTACGGATTGAAAAAGCAATGAACGAATAAGCATCAAACTGTCCCTTGGTAATGTTGCCGAGACCATACTGTTTATTCGCAACATTATAGCCGTCATAAGCGGTTACCTGCTGAATGTCCTTTTTTGCAAAAGAAAAGTTTTCGTTAAGATTCAAAGAAATCGAACCGCTTTCAAAAATATCGCCTACAGAAAGCAGACTCTTATCATATGCAAGCAGAATCGTCGCTGGGCCCGAGGTGAAATTTGTTGAAACGCTCACTCTCATTTTAACCGAATCGCCGCCTGCGGCATAGGTCGATTTAATCCAATCGCTTTTTGCGGAATCATAGCTGTAAAATGCGGTTGAGATATTATAGTTGTAATCCGTTTCTGCCGATACTCCAAATGACACAACACTCATAAGAGTAATCACTGCAAGCAGCAACGCAAGTATTTTTTTGGTTGTATTCATAATTTCTCCCTTTGTTTTATCGCAGCAAATCATCAAACAGCTTGATGTTGGAATGCTCGAGTTTAAGCTCTCCCGACTGCTCTTTCTTAACAATTTCAACTATTCTGTCATTGATGGGTGTGGGCACACCGCACTTTCTGCCCCATTCGCATACAACGCCGTTGATAGCATCGATTTCACAAGGCTTGCCGTTACGCAAATCCTGGAGCATTGAGGGAATAATGTCCTTATGCTTTTTCATTGCGATGGGAACAAGCAGCTCTGCTATTGCACGCTTAAAGCCGTTTGTATAATAGAAAAGCTTTGTGATGTTTTTGCCTTGAACAGGTGCAAATTCCGCTCCCGCTGCATGACCGACATCAATGCATTCCTTCATGCAGCGCACTGCAACCTTGCGTGCATAGGGGTCGCCCGTAACGGCTCCGAAAGTGCCGCCGACAACAGTGCCGAGCCCTGAGAAGGTTGCGTTGATAAGAAGCTTTGACCATCTTGTGCCTATAAGATTTTCTTCGAAATGAACGGGGCACATTTTTTCAAGAAGCTCGGTTACCGTTTTAACCTGAGCATCTGTTATTCCCTCCATTTTACCCATGTGATACGAAAGGCTGTCGGGCTCACTGGTAAGAACGCATTCGCCGGGTGCCGAAAGATTTGCGCCCCATTCAACTGCGCAGCCCATTGTATGCTCCTTGCCGATTATTTCGGCGATGCCGGGCTCGGGGATACCGTTCTGCAGGGTAACAATAACGCCGTCATCCGTAAGAAAAGGCTTAAGAAAGGTTACAACCTCGGGGTTGTGAAGCTGCTTTGTCATAAGGAAAATAACGCTGTATTTTCCGCTCATTTCGTCGGGAGTTATAGCGTTAACGGGAACGGTCATTTCAACAGTACCCGTGATTTTTGCACCCTTTTCTCTGAGAGCGGCAACATGAGCCTTGTTGCGG
>JBGVNA010000268.1:0-3049 GCA_045125175.1 Acutalibacteraceae bacterium | reverse complement strand
TTGCAAAAAAAGCGGCAAACGAGCTTTTGAGCGAAGCTGTTTGCGCATTGAAAACCGCAAAGGATATTCACGATGACCTTGAGGCATGCTATGTTGACGCGATGGATTTTGATGCTGTTTCTGAAATTGCGAATGTTCTTATTGAGCGCATATGGTCAAGTGAATGGTATAGTGATTAATTAAGTTAATAATTTTCGTATTTACTGCTTCTTGAATGCGGACTACAGTCATCAGAAAAATCCAATAAATAGTCTGTTGATGTATCAAAAAACAAAGCAAGCTTAATTAATACTTCCAAGTGAATTTTTCTTGTATTTTTTTCATATTTAGTATATGTTGTTCTGTTTATACAGCAATCAAGCTTTTCAAGCTCTTTACACAACTGATCTTGTGTGAGTCCGTGTTTTAGTCTGATATTTTTAAGATTATCCATTTTCTATCCCGTTTCTTTATTTTGATAACTAAATAGTTATAATATAAAATATCTTAATTTATAAGTGGTAAAATGTCAATAACCAAACGGTAATATTTAGGAGGTGTGGTTATTGGCGTATTACAAAAGAATACGGGATTTGCGTGAAGACCATGACCTCACTCAGGCTCAAGTTGCAGAATATCTTTCAATGAAACAGCCTCAATATAATCGTTATGAAAGAGGTTTAAGAGATGTTCCGACAGATGTGCTTATTGCTCTTGCAAAGCTTTATGATACTTCTGTTGATTATATCTTAGGAGTTAAAGATAAGTAAAACCCTGTTATGATTTTCATAACAGGGTTTTTGTTATTCACTCATAAACAACTGTGTCCAGCAGAGCTTTCCGTTCGGGTCGGGGTCGGCGGCAACGCCTATTCCGATTTTAACAAATTCGGGATTCATTATGTTTTCAAAATGAGATTGAGAGTTTTTCCACGCCGTGCAGACAGCTTCCGCAGTGTCATACCCCCAGCCGATGTTTTCGCCCGCAATGCCTGTTGTGATGCCCGCATCCTTGAGAATGGATGAAAAAGCTTTTCCGTTGGGTCTGCGGTGCGAATGTTCGCCCGACCACGCAATTTCTTCCGCTCTGGCGCATGCAATTTCAGTAAGCTCATCGCTGAGAACGAGCGGAGCAATATCCTGCTCGGCTCTGTAGCCGTTGATTATATCAAGAACAACGCCTATTGCCTGAGAATAAAGCTCTTTATTTTCATTTGCGGCGGGAAGCAGGTCATTATAATCCGCGCGGTAGAGCAGACGGTTATAATATTCCGAAATATCCTGCTTAACAATGAACGCCATGCCGTCAAGCTCTTCAATGTAGCTTGTTACTGCTCTTCTTCGGTAAACGCCGTATTTCAAGTCTTCTTTAAAAGCGTTTTCGATTATTCTGTAATAATCCTCGGGCTTGTTTTCATCAAAAACAGGAACAGTGGTTGTTACTGCAGTTGTTGGTGCTTTGGTGGTCGGAGCCTTGGTGGTTATTACTCTTTTTGTTGTTGTGAGAATTTCCGTTACCGTCTGCACAACGGTAGTCGGCTCGGTTGTTGTTTCTGCAACAGTTGTCTGCGGCTCTGAGGTTGTTAACGTCTGAGCAGTTGTTGCGGAAGAAACAGCCGTGGTTGTAGTTGCAGGCTCTTTTGTGCCCGTGCAGGCAGCGAAGCCCGAAACTATAAGAACAGCAAGCGCTGCAGCCATTATTCTTTTTTTCATTTTTATTTCACCTTATTCAGTGGTGTCAAAGGTCATTACTGCTGTGAATATTTCTTCTTTAACGGAAATATCAAGTGTTCCGCCCTGAAGCTCCGCAAGGCTTCTCGCAATTGAAAGACCCAATCCGTTGCCCTCGGTGTGTCTGGAGCCGTCGCCTCTTACAAAGCGTTCAAAAAGCTCGTCGCCTTCCATGTTGAGGGGAGAGGCTGAAATATTTGAAATGCGGATATATGCTTTGCCTTTGATTTCTTCGATGGATATTTCAAGGTCTGTGCCGTGAACTGCATATTTGCAGGCGTTATTGAAAAGGTTTGAAAAAATTCGCCACAGCCACTCGCCGTCACCCATGATATAAACATCGTTTTCGGGTATTTCAACTCTGGGGATAAGCTCGCTCTGCTCAAGCTTGAGGGCAAATTCATTGATTGTTTGCTCAATGATTATATTGAGGCTTGTTTTTTCCCGCTTAACCTCAATGTTGCCCGATGTTATCTGAGAAACTTCAATCAGATTTTTAGCGAGCACGGTTAATTTATCCGTATGCTTTGCAACGATTGCAAGGTATTCCTTGCGCTCCTGCTCTGAAATATCTTCTCTCTGAAGAAAATCAACATAGCTTTTGATTGATGTGAGGGGAGTTTTGATATCGTGCGAAACGTTGGTAATAAGCTCGTTGCGCAATCTTTCGCTTTTGAGCTCCTGCTCAACAGCCTTGTTGATTTCTTTTCTTATCTGGTCAAGGTTTTTGCCGTGGGCTCTGATGCTCGAAATAGTAAGCTTTGAAGCAATTTCGTCGCCGAGAACACCTTCTGCGAGCTTTTGTCCCTCTTCCTTAACATAATAAAGGTTTATTGCAATCATTGCAAAAATGGGAATAACAATCAGCCTTGTTATACCCCATATAACAATAAATGTGAGGATAACCGAGCTCGGGTTGGAGGATTTGTTAAGAATTCCGAAATAAGCGAGGGCAATGAGAATTGCCGCCTCGGTAAGGAAAAAGATAACAATGCCTGTGACAAGCTTTCTGAAAGGAGAAACCTCGTGGATTTTGCGCCTTACGTTTCTTGAGGTTCTGCGTTTAAAAATTCGGATGATTCTGTAAATTATTGTATTTTTGAAAATCTTGCCCATTTTAACTCTGACGGCAAGGGTTGAGAGATATGTCATAAGAACAAGTATCGCCGCAACGCAGGTAAACAGAATAACAACGTTGTTGAGAACCATGTCAACGTTTGCAGCAGAAGTCAGGCTGACGATAATCCACGCAACAACAAACATCAACGCCAGCGCAACCGTACAAAGATCGAGCGGCAGCCTGTCGATAAATCCGGGCACAACCTCGCCGTTTTCATCAT
>JBGVNA010000267.1:0-5327 GCA_045125175.1 Acutalibacteraceae bacterium | reverse complement strand
GTGTTATCATGTGTGCATAGCCATTTTGGCTAAAAGGAGGTGAATTTATGACCGCAACAAATAAACTTCGCTCTCTTATTGTCGAGAGAGGTATGACACAAAGTTTCGTGGCTGAGAAACTTGGAATAAGCCCACAGTCCTTATCCTATAAGATAAACAATAGGGTTGAGTTTAAGGCAAGTGAAATTGAGACACTTTGCTCTTTGCTTTCGATTAAGGATAAGGACTCTATTTTTTTTGTTTAATTAATAGCCATTTTGGCTAAAGGAGAAAAACAATGGAACAGTTAATCACATTCGAAAATGACCAGTTTGGTAGCATACGAACCATTGAAGAAAGTGGCAAAATTTATTTCTGTGGAAAAGATGTCGCAATGGCTCTTGGCTACAAAGTTCCCAAAGATGCAATTTCTGCTCATTGCAAGGGGGCGGTAAAATACCGCTACCCCACCTCAAGCGGAGTGCAGTCAATGTCATTTATTCCCGAAGGCGACCTTTACCGACTTGTCACACACAGCAAACTCCCGACAGCGGAGAAATTTGAAAAGTGGGTATTTGATGAAGTATTGCCTACAATTCGCACTACGGGGCAATATTCTCTCGCACCGACCAACGACACAATAAGTCCTATGACCCTGCCCGATGCAAAGGACTATCTAACTGCCGCCCGACTGATAGCACATTGTCCGAAAGACAGAATGCGAATAGTTTTGTCCTTCCTTGAAAAAGGCGGTTTTGATGTTTCGTCAGTAAGTTCTGATTACAAATCAACAACTACGGCGGATATGAGCGATATAATCACCGAAACAATGAACAGAACGGGTTATTCCTGCGAACAAATCAGCAGACTTATCGGAGTTAAAGGAAACACTTTGACCTCGTATGTCAGAAAAGACCGCTTTCCTCGCCCCGAACGATACAAAGAAATCGTTATGGCTCTGAATATGCTTTAAGGCGGTGATTATATGGGTAATATCGAGATTAATTTTGACAAAAAGCAAATTGCAGAAATTGAAAGGTTGCTTGGAACTCTGTATAAAAAAGCTCCCAACGCCGCAAGAAGTGCCATCAACAAAACAATGACCGAAGCAAAAAAACTGTTGGAAAGGTACATTAAAGACAACTACAATCTTCCGCCCAAGAAAGTTTCCTCTGCATTCAGCAGAAAAACAGCAAGCCAAGCAGATTTGAGTGCGAACATTAAAATTAAAGGCGAGCCTCTCGAATACAAAGAATTTAAACCCGTTAATGTTGGCAAACGTGGCGTTAAAGTAAAGGTTATGAAAAACGGTAACCCAAATGTTATGCCAAAGTTGTTCTGGGCTGACTTGCCTGCAGGTTCTGGCAAACATCGAGCGATAATGCAACGACTTCCTGGGTTGGAATACGAAAAAGACCCATACAAAACACGCAGAAGTGCACAAAAATTAGATACGACAAAAATTGATAAGAAAATCGGACCTTCTATCCCAGGTATGGTATGGGGTGAAGGCGGTGCATTTGAAACCCTCAGACCAAATGTGCAAAGAATGCTTCAAACTCACCTTGATGAAGCCGTTGAAAACATAATTAACAATGCTAAAAAGTAATATATACCGACCAGAGCGACCAAAGAACCATATTGAAACAGTCAGTCACAGCTGCGAGATGTGTCTGACTCCCCTAAAAATACCAACACCAATCAATTCCAGCACAAGCGAACCAACACCAAACCACTACATAAAGGAGCGATATTTTTATGTCAAAATTTTATTTCACCTATGGTTCAGATGAAAACTTTCCCTTCCAGAACGGCTGGACAGAAGTTCACGCAGAGAACGAAAGACAGGCCGAAACACTCTTCAGAGCTGTTCACCCCGACAGAGCTCCCGGAACATTAAACTGTTCCTGGGTTTATGACGAGAAAAAATTCGAGAAAACCGACTGTTTCAAAAAAGGCAACTTCGGTGCTCGATGCCATGAAGTTATCGGATGTTTCGCATCCTCTGACGCTATTCTTGATGTCCACAAAAAATTAATCAAGGAACTTGGCCACTGTCTTGAAATGCCAATGATTGCATTCGGTCAATATTTCGGTGCAATAGATTATGCACAGATTCTTGGTTTCATTTCGGAATACGAAGCTGACAAAAGAAAAGCCGAAATCATGTGCGAATATCTTAAAGACACAAACAAAAAAACAACAGCCAAAGAAGATGTCGAAAAAATATGTTGTTTCTGTGGTAAACCTCTTCCCACGATTGCAAGCCAGAACAATGCAAAGCCCGTAAAAGATGGCGTGTGCTGCCTTAAATGTAACATCACGATTGTTGCACCTGCAAGAGCCCGTCTCGCCAAAGAAGGTTATCTTTATGATTAATGATTCAGATATTCTCGCAATGAGAAGAGTAACTCCGCAGGATGCAGCACGGTACCTCGGAATGTCAGACGATATGCTGAAGGAACTGCTTAAGGACGGTACGTTCAAATTCGGTACCGCCTGGTTCAACGAAAAGAACGGCAAATGGTTCTATGACATTCGCCCGAAGGCTCTCGTTGATTACAACAACAACGGACAAGCTCTCAACATTAACGACATCGTTGACAGATTAATTGAAAGATTGGAAGGAGACAAAACAGCATGAACGCACTGGATGTTATTCGCACTATTATCGAGGCAATCGGAGTTATTGCCATAATCATCGGATTTGTTTACGAAAGTAAAATCGCCCGTTGGGAACAGAAGGTTCTTTCACCCGCTATCCGAAGGATTAAGAAAAAAATAATCCTGGCCATTCGTGACCGCTTGAGAAAGTGTCCCCGCATCGTAGCCTGGGCAAGCAAGCCTACACCTACAATTTCAGAACGAATCGCAAATTCATTTCCGCCTGTCAAAATCACCGTGTTTTACGGTTGGAGGAAACAGTATGGATTATCAGACAAAAAATGAGCTTTATGAAAAGAAAAAGAGTGAACTTTTGCGGGATGTTTATGACGGCAAAATCACTTGGAAAGAGTATGAACAAAGGCTCAAAACATATTGTGACAAAATAAAGTTTTAAATCAGAAAGGATTTTAACAATGAGTATTTTGAGGAAAACAAAGCGTAATATGGCACAGAAGCAGCTCAAGGAGGAAGGCAAGAGAAGGGTCAATGCCCGTTTTAAGATACCCAACGCACCTTCCGGCAAAATCGGAAAGAACGGCCGCTACAACGTCCGTGCTTCAAACTCTGACTTTGCCCTG
This sequence comes from Acutalibacteraceae bacterium, assembly GCA_045125175.1. Taxonomy (GTDB): domain Bacteria; phylum Bacillota; class Clostridia; order Oscillospirales; family Acutalibacteraceae; genus CAG-177. The sequence continues at coordinate 2,103 of JBGVNA010000267.1, read as the reverse complement.
GACTGGAAGGCAGCCTATCAGAGAAGAGTCAAACAGTTCAAGCAGCTGAACACAGCGAAGAAGAAAGCGAGGAGAGCATAACCGTGGCATACGAATATGTTCCCGACAGACCGCTCGACCCTCCCGAAGACGATCGCCCCGCAGTTTACACTTGCAAAGAATGCGGCGAAGACATCAAAGACGGTGACGGGTACAGTCGTCTTGGAGAAAATTATTTCTGTGACCGCTGCATAGAGGACAATCATTCGTATGCCGAAGATTGGGGTGGATACGATGGTTAAAAAAGAAAGTAACGCAAAATACCACGCAAGCAAACCCCTCAGTAAGTCAAGGCTTTTCAAAATGAGCGTTTCTCCCGAATGGTTTCATTATTGTGAGAGCCATCCGCTGCCCCGGACAGAGTCAATGATTTTTGGCTCTGCTCTTCACAAACTTGTTCTTGAGCCGAGATGGTTTCTTCGTGAATACGCAATACTTCCTGCCTGCGACCGCCGAACAAAAGAAGGTAAGGCCCTTTATACAGAGTTTACCGCAAAGGCAAAAAGTAAAACTATCATAACCTCTGAAATGTACGAAAAGGCTCTTGCCATGAAAGAAAAGATTTGTTCCGACAGAATGGCAACGGCCTTACTCAACAACGGCACTCCTGAACTTTCATACTACACAGTTGATGAAATGACAGGTGTGAAATGGAAGTGCCGCCCCGATATGACCAGGATGTTAAAAACAAGTGGCGTTATCGTTGATTTGAAATCCTGCCAGTGTGCAGAAACAGAAGCTTTTATGAAACAGGCAATTAAACTCGGATACGACCTGCAGGCCGCAATGTACAAAGCCGGTGTGGAAAAAGAGACGCAAATACATCATGACTTCGTTTTCCTTGCCATTGAGACAGAACCGCCTTATATGATTAACATTATGCAGGCCGACAACTTTTTAATCAAGCGTGGACAAGAACTGTTCAGAGAATACATAGGCACCTATGCGGAATGCTCAAAGACCGGCAATTGGTATGGTTATAATGGTTTCTCTGGATTTATCAACAATTTATCACTTCCTTCGTGGATGATTAAAGATTACGAATAAAAGGAGCTTATTTATGTCAAACGAAATCACAAAAAACACTCCCGACACCTCTACACCCGCAATGAGACCGGCAGCTCTGCCGCTTTACGATAACATAAACCAGGGTACAGTTGCCATTGAATCCAGCAGAGCAATTGCTGAAGCACAAGGCAAGCTCATTATTGCCAAAAGATTTCCCAGAGACGAAGTTCAGGCATACGCCAAAGCAATGGAGGCTTGCCGAAGACCTACAATGGCCGAGAAGGCTTTTTACTCCTTCCCTCGTGGTGGTCAAACGGTAGAAGGTCCCACCATCCGTTTTGCCGAAGAACTCGCACGTTGCTGGGGTAATGTTGACTATGGCATAAAAGAATTGTCACAGGATGACGGCAAAAGTGAAATGCAGGCATACGCTTGGGATCTTGAGACAAACGCACAGAGCATTCAGAACTTCACAAATCCGCACACAAGAGAGAAAACCGATAAAAAAACAAAGACCGTCACAATGGAGGTCTTAAGAAGTCAGCGTGATATTTACGAAAACAACGCAAACATGGCTACCAGAAGGCTCCGTTCACGAATTCTTGCGATTCTTCCTTCGTGGTTTGTTGAAGATGCTATTGCAGAGTGTAAAAGAACACTTGCAGGAGAGAACGACACACCTCTTATTGACCGTGTTAAGAAAATGGTAGTCAAGTTTGCACAACTCGGAGTTACACAGGAACAAATCGAAAAGCGTTTGGGTCGCAAGGTTGATAGTATGAACGCTGATGACTTCACAGAATACATCGGCATTTATAATGCCATCAAACAGGGAGAAAGTAAAATTTCAGAATGGTTTGACACGCCGAAAGAGGCAAGTGACCTTACAAACGAACTCAACGAGGTAATCAATAATGAATGAAATCATTATTAAGGGTCGTCTGACATCCGACCCGGAATTAAGAAAGACCCAAAGCGATGTAAGTGTTTGTTCTTTTGATGTGGCCGTCAATCGCCGTTTTGACAAAGAAACCGCTGATTTCTTTCGCTGTACTG
>JBGVNA010000266.1:0-2501 GCA_045125175.1 Acutalibacteraceae bacterium | reverse complement strand
GAAGGTCTGTCCGGTACCGGTAAATCCAGTTTGCCTCGAGCTTTTGCAGATTTCTTGGGTGCAATAGTGAAAATTGTACCGGTTCAGTCTTCTTGGAAGGACAGAAACGATTTGCTGGGATTCTATAATGATTTCAAAAAGCAGTACAAAGAAACCGAATTTTTGAAGGCTCTCTACACTGCAACGAGCGATCCAAACAACATTTATGTTATCGTTCTTGATGAGATGAATCTTTCAAGAATTGAATATTATTTTGCAGATCTTCTTTCGGTGCTGGAAAAGCCGAATGTTGAAGAGTGGAAGATTGAATTGATTTCGGATTATGCAAGTATCACTTCAAATCAAGATTCTTGGCCAAAGTATATTCACGAAGGTACGCTTCAAATTGGCGATAATACTTGGTTTGTTGGAACGGCGAATAAAGATGATTCGACTTTCATCATTACAGATAAGGTGTACGACAGATCGGTTGTTCTATCGTTTGATAAAAAAGGTGAAAAAGCCAAAATTGCGAATGCATCTCCTCAGTTCATGAATTTTGGAGATTTTAGCATTTTATTAAAAGCGGCAGAAAGTTTTAAAAAAGAAGACGAAAATCGTTTCCGTGAAATGCTTTCCACCCTTGATGAGCAGATAAGAGAGCTGTTCCAAATCACCTTTGGAAACCGTATTGCCAATCAGCTTGAAAAATTTGTACCTGTTTATCTTGCCTGCGGAGGTACGGTGGACGAAGCTGTGGATGTTATGTTCTCAAGAAAGGTGTTAAGAAAGCTTGAAGGCAATTACGATGATAGTACTAAAAAGGGCCTTGAAGAACTTTGGGAAAGAATAGCAGCAAAAAATTACGAATTACCTATAACGATCTCTTTGATAGAGAAAATGATAGAGAAAATATAAGGTGAAACATGAGTAAAGAGATTACAAGAAAAGACGAACAAAAATATCTGAGATTTAAAATCTTGGAAAATCCTATTTTTGCAGAAGAATTAACTTTTGCACAAATTATTGCGAATATCGAGAACGGCAGTCTTTCTCTTGAAGTCTCTGAGGATGATGGAACGAAAATACTCGATGATTCAAGCATAGAAGAAATAAAAAGAGTAGTTCCTTTTCTGCTTAAAATCGTTGATAAGCCTCGTTCCTTCATTCGGTCGCTTGAAGAAAAAGTTCCTGTTGAAACTGCGAAGCGCATCAATCACAAAGCCATTGCAAAATTAAGTCAGGATAGTAATGACTGGTATGCGAGAACCGTACTTTCCGTAAAACCCAAAAATGTTGTTTCAGATGTGAACGAGGAAACAATTGATCTCTATGAAAACAGGTTTATTTGTGCGTTAATCAGCAGAATATCTGTGCTTCTATCTCAGGCAAGACAGTACTATGAATCTCAGATTCAATATTTCGATGAGAATAGCGCACAACGAGAAATGGGGTATACATACAGTACCAACTCCTTCCCATTTTACAACACCATTACCAAGAGAAAGAAAGACTTTTCAGATGATCAAACCTTCCGTAAGAAGCTGGAGGATGAGCTCGAATCCATCAAGCAGTTAGAGAAGAAGGTAAGGCTCCTGAAGAGAAGCGATTTTTACAGAACGCTTCGTAAAAAAAGAAAAGTAGTTGATCCAATACAGAAAACCAACATTTTGATGTTTGAATTCAATTACAACCAGGCATACAAGCTTTGGAAATATCTGAATGAGCAGCATAAGGAAGATAAACTGAATCTTGAACTTGAGATTCCGGAGGAAGAAAGCCAGGCAACATATAAGCTCTATAGTTGCTTGTGCCTTATGGCAACGCTGCGAGATATGGGCTTTACTGAAATCGGCCGCGGCACACTCTCTTATAAAGGTAACGATATTGATTTTTCCAAGCCCTTTATCTTCGAACGATCCGAAGATTTGATAGAGCTTCACTTGTGTAAAGAAGGGTTAAAATCCAGGCTGCTCATTGATAAAGAAAGAAACAAATATGCCGAGTTCATATTTGTTGCGGATTTTACTAATTTTGAACCGTTATCAAGAAGCGCAGTTGATGAGTTGACCAGGGAAATGCTCACTAAATACTTACCAACCCAAAAGTTTACTCCTATCAGCAGTGTTTACACTCTTGTGTCAATCAATTTGGCACGGTGCTCTGAGGATAATACTTTTGCCGATAAAGTGTATCGCAGATTTTATAGCATCGGTGATAACTTTTCATCAGAAGAAAAGACCGACTATATAAGCAAGTGGAACGATTACAAGTCCGGTATTGTCATTTTAACTCCAACAAATTTGAAAAACAATTTTCTAAAGCTGGAGCGCATTATCAATTATCATATTTTGAAAAACAAGCTTGGTAACAAGAAACCGGAGGTCTGTCCGATTTGCGGAAATCCGATCAGAGAGAATAGCATGAATAACTATTCGTGCCATTACTGTCACCATAACATTTCTTTCACTTATTGCAATGATTGTGATCCGGAGCATAAGAAGCCTATTCTTTGGGTTAAA
>JBGVNA010000265.1:0-18191 GCA_045125175.1 Acutalibacteraceae bacterium | reverse complement strand
CCCCCCGCCGTTACATTTATCAAGAGTTTGTTCATAATTGACAAATTATGTTAATTGAAATTGTCCAATCATCCAAATTTTAAGAAAAAGCAAAATAAATGTTGCTATTTTCCTGCATTTGGTATAAAATATGTGACGGTTTGTCACATCAAACAGATTGGAGTAGAGATTATGTATAAAACAGAGTCCAAGCAAAGCAGTATTGACGAAGAAACGCAAACGCTTTACGGCGTGGCAGATGAAGAATGTTTTTATTGCGATTTCACAACAGACATTGATACGGCGGAGTCAATTGTAAAATTTCTTAACGAAAACGAAGTTGAACCCTGTCATGTTTTTGAAATCATAGAGGATCTGTTTTATTCGGGATAAAATTTTATTTTTTCAAAAGACCGCTTTGGCGGTCTTTTTGCATTTTCAAGTTCAAAGTTCACCAAATATTAATATTTACCTGTGCATAATGGTTTGACATTCGTCAAAAAGTGTGATAAAATACAGCTATCAATGATTATTTGAAATAACAGGAGGACAAAAAGATGAAAAAAGTAAAGTCAATTCTTTCTCTTCTGCTTGCTCTTCTCATGGCATTTGGCTGCGTTGCAACCGCTTTTGCAGCAGAAAATGAAGAAGCAGAAGACAACGGTTCGTTTGAAACCGCAACTGTGTTTACGGTAGGCGGCAAAATCGAGGGAGCTCTCGCAACTGCAGGTGATGAAGATTATTATTCATTCAAAACTGCAAGCGCAGGTCTTGTAACAGTTACACTCGCACATGATGCAGTTGCAGGCGCAGATAATTCTGTTACATATTTTGAAGTAACTGTGTTCAACAGCAGCAATGCAGTTGTTGCTTCATTCTCGTCAGCAGGCAGCAGCGCAAGCGATTCATCATCGGCTTTCAGCGTTGGTGCAGACCAGACATATTATGTTAAGGTTGTTGCAGGTGCCGTACACAGCGGTTCTCTCACCTATTCTGTTTCTGCAGCGATCAATAAGGACGTTCTTTCTGAAACAGAGCCCAACAACGTTGCAACAGCAGCAAATGCACTTGAAGTTTCAACAACGGGCAATGCAAAGCATTATTACGGCGCACTCAGCGAAAATGATGTTGACTATTTCAAAATCAAAGTTCCCTCAGCTGGCGTTGTAAATCTTTATCTTTACAATGATGCTGCAAACGGCGGCAACTACACAGCAACTCTTCAGACATATGTTGAGGGCGCATCGGGTGCTCAGGAGCTTGCAGATGTTGCATCTATCGCTATCGCAGCAAATGAAGCCACAAAGGTAGGCCCCAGCATCGGTCTTGCAGCAGGCGATTACCTTGTTAAGATTACAGGCGATATCGGCAGCTACAGAACAAGAGTTCTTTTCAGAACCGCTTCAAATGTTGAAACAGAAATCAATGACACGGTTCTTTCTGCAAATGCAATCAAAATCGCTCAGACATACAAGGCAGTTATTGATGCCAAGAATGATGTTGACTGCTTTAAATTCACTGTTTCTGCTAAAAATAACGGTTATGATATCACATTCAAGGCAACAAACGCAGCTCAGTGGGTTGTGAAGGTTCTCAATTCAGATAACGAAGCTGTTGCCGAGGAGCTCAAAGTAACTGCAACTGCAGATAAGAAAGAGGCAAAAGCAGAAACTGCACCTCTTGCAGCCGGCACATATTATATTCAGGTAAAAGCCGGTGAAGCTCTCGATACAGATATCTATGAAATCAAAGTTACTGAGAAGACAGAAGCTCCCAAGGATGACAGCGATGATAACAAGAGCCTTATCGACCGCATCAAAGAGCTTAACTGGGGTGCTCTTGCAGAAAACCTCAAAGGTTGGTTTGAATTCATTGATTTCGGTGCGATTGTTAAGAGCATGACTGCAAGCATCGTAACGGTTATCACTTATATTTCATCAATGCTTTAATTAAGTAATTAAAAGGAGCTGTTCTCGGAGCAGCTCCTTATTTGCAATAAAGGAGTCCTGTTTATGGCGTTTGACAAAAATTTTAAACCTGTTCTCCGCTTTCTTGTCGTAAGTGACATTCATTATGGCAGTGAAGCTGACTGTGTTGAGAAAAAAAGAATGGCTCAGGCTTTAAAAACTGCTTATGAGCTCAGCGAAAAAGAAGATTATTCAAAGCTTGATGCGCTTTATGTTGTCGGTGATTTCACCAAGCGAGGCGAAGAAGCCCAGATGCTTGCTTTCAAGCAGACGCTGGATGATTATCTTAAGGAAGAAACCGAGGCTGTTGTTTCGCTTGCAAGCCATGAGTTTATGCACGACGGTGAGCAGTCTGCTCTTGAAAGATTCGGTAAAATTTTTAATATGGAGCCGGACACACACAAGGTTATAAACGGATATCATTTTATCAGTGTCACAAGCACAAACGGTTGCCATTTTGATGAAGCAAAGCAGGCATGGGCTGCTGCAGAACTTAAGAAGGCCGCCGCAGATGACCCCCAAAGACCGATTTTCTTCTTTCAGCATCCTCATATTATGGGAACAGTTTACGGCAGCGCAAACTGGGGTGAGGATGAGCTGACTGCTATCTTGATGAATTATCCTCAGGTTATAGATTTCTCAGGTCATTCACACGCTCCGATTAACGACCCTCGCTCAATCCATCAGAAGCATTTTACATGTCTTGGCACAGGAACACTCAGCTATTTTGAGCTTGATGAATTTGATAAGGTTTACGGAACAATTCCGCCCAATGACGATAAAGCGGCGCAGATGCTCATTGTTGAAGCAGATGCTCAAAACAGAGTCAGAATTTATCCCTATGACCTCATCACCTCAAATTTCTTCCCCTTCACATGGAAGATAGACAGCGCATGGGACCCCCAATCATTCCTTTATACCGATGCACGCTACAAAACAACAGAAACACCTTATTTTGAGCCCGATGCAAAGATTGTTATATCCGATATCGATGCAGACGGATTCAAGGTTACATTTGATCAGGCTAAATTCGACAGCGATTATGTAGATGATTATAATGTAATAGTAAAAGACAGCAGGGGTGTAATCGTGCGCAACTCAACCGTTTGGAGCGAATATTATTTTTATGATATGCCTGAAACAATAAGTGTTTCGTTCAACGGTCTTGAAAGCGGCGAAACCTATCAGGTTTCGGTTTATGCAAACAGTTTTTGGAAAACGAGTACGGAGAAACCTCTTCTCAGCGAAAAGGTAGTTTTATAAATATCTGTCAAGCACATTCAAGAATTTTTTTGAATGTGCTTGATTTTTTTTTGAATATAGGCTAAAATACAAAGTATTATACTGGGATTAGTATGGAATAGAATGTTTTGAAGTAAGGACGGTGATGTAATGGCGGAAGATGTTAAGAATATTTCTGCACCTGAGGTTGACGGTGAATCGATAAGACGTCAGGTTGAACAGCAGAACAAGCTTTATCTGAGCCCAAAGCACTATGTTGCTTATATTTTATCAGGTTTTGGTGACACAAACTGGAACTCGTTTAATAAAAGATTGTTCTTCTTTGCAACAACGTTCCTTGGAATAAAGCCGTCAACATGGGCAACGGCAGAGTCGGCGAGCTTGATTATTGATACAATCGATAATGCCTTGTCAGGCCTTATTATTGACAGAACAAGAACACGCTGGGGCAGGGTAAGACCGTATATTCTGCTGACTCTTCCATTCTGGTTTTTCGGCTCATTTACTCCGTGGGTTTTACCGGGAGGGTTGCCGCAAACCGCATTGTTGGTATGCTTCTTTATATTCAATTATGTGGTTTCGATAGCTAACTCATTTTATAACACGAGCTATCAAATATTGCTCTATAACATAACGCCTAACGTTTCCGAGAGAAACAGACTTATAGCTACAGATGCCTATGCAGATCTTGCGGGTGTGTGGCTTCCTTCGCTGTTTCCGCTTTTTGTTGACTTTCTGAATGTTCCCACAAGATATGTTTATATGGGCGGTGCATTTTTCTTTATCGCCTGCGTGGTTATTTTCAGAACATACGGCTTCTTTGCTTTGAAGGAGCGAATGCCCCTTGCTTCGAGAAATGAAATGAAGCAAATGGGCCTTATTGAAACCATCAAAACGGTTGGCACATGCCGACCCATGTGGGTTTTGCTTATTAAGAATTTCTTCGCCGTCGGCAAGGGTACCGGCACAATGGTAGAAGACTTTTTCTGGCTTAACTGCATGGGCAAGCTTTCTATCGGCACTGTTGCAGGCTTGTTTACGGGTCTGCCCAGCTATTTTGTTCTCCCCCTTGCACCAAAACTCACAAGGAAATTCGGCTTGAGAAATCTGGCTGCCGGCAGTTATATGTTCTGCGGAGCGTGCTATTTTATCATGTGGCTGGTAGGCTATAAGCCTTTTGGTGAGGATCACTTTATTCTTAATGTTGTCTGGATTGTTATTGCGCTCACTTTCTGCGGTTCTCTTAACAGCATTCAGAGATATTGCAGCACAGCGCTTAACGGTGATCTCTATGACTATGTTGAGTGGAAGTCGGGTATCCGAAACGAAGCGACCATCACTGCAGCTACCGAATATTTCAAGGTGCTTTCAAACCTTGCGGCAAAAATAATCAGTGCGGCTGCAATCGGCGCAATTCATTATGTTCCGCTGTTCAATGCAAACGGCATCAATATTCCCCAGACAGATCCGGGTATGCTTGCGGGAATATGGACTGTATTTGCCCTTGCTCCCGCAATCGGCAGATTTATGAAGGGCGTAACTCTTCTCTTCTTCAATGTTCACGGAAAAACAAGGGATACAATGATGTATGAGCTTGCAAAAATCCGTGCAGCAAAAATTATTGATTCCGGCGTTACGGAGAAATAACCACGAAAAAAGCTTTGCGAAAATTTCTACTTGTATATTATATAAAATTATAAAATACTCTTGAAATTCGTAAAGTATTATGATAAAATGACTTGTACTATATGAAAGTGTCGCTTGTCGGCTTTCAAGCACTAAGGAGGAAAAACGCATATGACACACCTTAAAAAATCATTGGCTTTGCTTCTTGCATTTGTCATGATTTTCAGTTCAATGTCAGTTGCGGCATCTGCATTTGATCCCAAAGTTGACGGTGGATTCAATCTTGACTATACCGTTAAGTTTTTTAGAGAAGATGCTGAAGGCAATTGGGTTGAAACTGAAAGAGCCAAGCCCGGCGAAAATGTAAAGGCCAGGGTTTATATCGGAACAGATTTCTATACCTATTTCGGTAACATGGCTTTATTGTTTGATTCAAGATTTTTGGACAATCCCACCTTTGAAGACCATGGTGTCAGCAGAAGCCTTGTAACCAACAAAAATTACATGGGCGGAGCTGTTGAGCTTGACTGTGATAACGCAGGCTGGCATTCAGATGAAACACAATATAACCAGAACGTCGATAACATCCTGGTTACAGAAGGTATCATCAGCGAAGACTATTTTGATGATTATGACATCATTGCCAACACCATTGAAATTTCATCAGGTGAAACAACACTGCTCAGCGCAGATGAGTGGGCTATTGAATATGATCTTCAGGTTTATGATAACGAGTATACAAGAACCGTTGGAACTGAAGGTACAGCACGAGTTCCCGAAGAACTTGCAGCATCAACCACCTCACCGTACCCCATGTTTATCAACATGCCCAAGGGTGAAGCGGGAACAAATATTGCAACACAGATGTATTTCTGGGATGCAAACGTTTCTTCTGTTGCAGGCGTTCTTTCAACAACAAGCAACATCATTCTTGATGCAAATGGCGGATATTATCTTGTTGACTCAAGGTATGAGCTCACAAAAACCATATCCGACATCATCGGTGACAAGGTAACAGAGCTTGGCTCAGTATCACCCACACGTGTTGATTATATCCACAGCGGATGGTCAGAAATTCCTGTTCCTGCTGACAGAACAATCACTGCAGCTATTAAGGAAGAGCTTGGCCTCAGCGATGCTGATGTTGAAGCACTCGGCGGAGTTCTTACTGCTGATCAGGTTGAAGAGCTTACTCTTTCACCCGTTGAAATTGCAGCTCTTGAATACGATTATGAAGATACAACTCTCTATGCCGTATGGACTGCAAGTACAGCAAACGACAACTACTACACTTATCAGGTATATTACATGCTTCCCGACGGAACATACTCAGATACCTGCGATTACTCACAGCAGATTATCGCTGAAACAGGTGCAGAAGTTGCGCTTGTTCAGACTCCTGTTGAAGGTTTCTCCATTGACACCGAAAAGAGCGATGATGTTATCATCGTAAAAGGTGACAAATCCTCAGTGCTTAAAGCTTATTATGCAAGAAATAAATATACAGTAACTTATCACTATGCCGACGGTGCAGGTGAGCAGAAAGAATCAGATTCCGTTTATTACGGCGCAGCCGTTCCCGAATTCAAGGCTCTTCCCGCAAATCCCGTTAAGGAAGGCTACACATTCACAGGCTGGGAAACAGCAGAAGGCGATGCAGCTCCTTCGGTAATGCCTGCTAAAGATGTTGACCTTTATCCTGTATTCACAAAGAACAGCTACACATATATCTTTGATGCAACACAGGGCGGCACCTTTGCTTCAAACGGCGAAAGAACAGTTTCATTCGTTTATGAATACGGCGAAACTCCTGTTGATTTCACAGAAGAGCCCGTATTCCCCGGCAAGGAATTCCTTGGCTGGAGTGAAGAAATTCCCTCAACCGTAACAGGTGATATGACATTTGTTGCTGATTACAGCGACGTAGAGTATAAAGTAGAGTTCAAAGACGGCGACGAAACAATCGAAACAATTCCTTATTTCTACGGTGACGTTATCTATGCAGAGGATGTTCCCGCAGGCTATAAGGCAGAGAATTCGTGGTATGTTGAAAATGCAGACGGTTCAACAACGGTAGTTGCATTCCCCTATACGGTAACAGGAAATACAGTTCTTAATGCTGTTGATGAAGCCGATGTATATGATGCAGAATTCTATGTTGACGGCGTGCTTTATGACACTGTTCCCACAATTTTCGGTGAAGAAATCATCGCTCCCGATGATCCTGCCAAGACAGGTTACACATTCAAAATGTGGGATCCCGAAGTAGGCATCATGGATGCTGAAGGCAAGATTTATAACGCAGTATTTGAAATCAAAACAACAAAAATCAGCTTTGTTAACACAGGCGATACAGTAATCGACCCCATTGAAGGCGAATACAACACACCTGTAACAACAGCAGTTTCCGCTCCTGAAAGAAAAGGTTATACTTTCGCAGGCTGGAATACTCCCATTCCCACTGTTATGCCTGCTGAAGATATCGAAATCGGTGCTCTTTGGACAAAGAACACATATTCAATCAGATTTGTAAACCATGACGGTTCACTTATTGATGTAGTTACAGGTCTTTATGAGTCTGATGTAACTGCACCTGCTCTTCCTGTTGAAGAAGGTTTCACATACGCTTGGGATAAGACTGTTCCCGAAACAATGCCCGCTGAAAACATGACTGTTACAGCTGTCCGTACTCCCATCAAGTACAGTGTAAGCTTTGATACAAACGGCGGCGTTCCCGCAACAATCGCTCCAATTGAAAATGTAAACTGCGGCGATGCAATTGTTAAACCTGCAGATCCCACCAAGGAAGGTTATACTTTTGGCGGTTGGGCTGAAAAATCAGACCCCGATGCTGCAATTGATTTCCCCGAAACAATGCCCGCAGGCGGTCTTGAGCTCGTTGCAATCTGGAATGCAAAAACACATGATGCAATCTTCGATGCAGCAGGCGGTGTATTTGCAAACGGCAATTCGGTTGTTGTAGTTGAAAATGTTGAATACGGCACAGACATCACTGCTCCCGCAGATCCCACAAAGGACGGATATATCTTTGACGGCTGGAATCCCGTTCCCGACAAGATGGCTGACAATGATATGACCTTCACTGCAAAGTGGATTCCCGATCCCAGCGGTTCGGTTGAATATAAGATTAATGTTGTAACAATTAATCCTGCAGACGGAACTGAAATCGCTCAGAATGCTGTCACAAGCACAGCTAAGAACGGCGAAACAGTAGAGGTTGTCCTCAAGGGTGCAAGCTCAACTGCGGATAAGGTTTACTATTATGAAGACCTCATTAATTCCGTAAGCAATGTTCCCGATACTGACAGAACAGGTACTGCATCAATCACTGTTAAACTCGGTGAAGATAATATTATTACAGTATATTATAAGCTTGCCGATGTTACCGTTACCTTCCTTGCTAACGGCGGTGTATTTGCAGATAACAATCAGTCTGCAACAGTTACAGGCAAATACGGCGAAGCTATTACAGCTCCTGCAGCTCCCACACGCACAGGCTATAAGTTCACAGGCTGGGATAAGACTGTTGAAGGCGCAACCTTCACAGCAGCTGAAACCTATACAGCTCAGTGGGAAGCAGAAACCTATTATGCAATCTTCAACATTAACGGCGAAGAATATGCAAAGGTTCCCTATAAGTTCGGCGAAAAGATTACCGCTCCCGCTTATACAGCAGCAGACGGAACAACCTTCAGCGGTTGGAATGTTCCCGCTAACACTGTAATGGGCCCCGGCGACATGACTTTCGACGCAAAACTCACAGATAACGAATATACTCTTTCATATAATTACACATCAGCTCCTGCAGGTGCAGAGCTTCCCGCATCATCAACAGGTCTTAAGTATAATGATGAGGTAACAGTTGCACAGGCAGATGAAATCGACGGCTATACCTTTGACGGCTGGTATAACGGCAATGAAAAGGTTAATGCAGGCGATAAGATTACAGTAATAGGTGATGTTACTCTCATCGGTTCATACACAGCAATCAGCTATTCAATCACTTATAACGCAGGCAGCGATGCAACCGTTACAGACGGTGCAACAACAAGCGCAACAGTTGGTCAGTCAATCACTCTTCCCACAGCTTCAAAGGATGGCTACACCTTCAAGGGCTGGGAATATGACGGCGCAACCTACGGCGCAGGCGCATCATTCACAATGCCTGCTGAAGCAGTTGAATTTGATGCAATCTGGGAAGAAATTCCTCCCGTTCCCGGTGAATTTGATGTTTCATATTCATGGAGCGGTGATGTTCCTGCTACCGTAACTCTTCCTGCAACAACAACTGCAACAGAGGGCTCAACTGTAACTGTAGATGCTGTTCCCACAGCAGACGGCTATACATTCAGCGGTTGGTATTATAATGGCAAGCTTACAGAAAGCTTTGTAATGCCTGCAGAAAATGTAACCCTTACAGGTACATGGACAAAGGATGAAGTTCCTCCCACCAAGTATGAGCTTTCACTTGATGCAAACGAAGGCGCATTCGCAGACGGCAGCAGCACATATACTGCTGAGTTCGAAGAAGGTCAGACAGTTGTAACTCCCGGTGAACCCACCAAGAACGGTTACAAGTTTGCAGGTTGGGTAGATGCAAACGGCAACGCTGCATCACTTCCCTCAAAGATGCCCGCAAATCCTGTTGATCTCACTGCAAGCTGGTCAGAGCTTTATGATATCACATTCGTTGTTGACGGCGAAACCTATGATACCGCAGTTGATGCAGGTGAAGCAGGCGACAGTCTTCCCGTTCCCTCAAAGGGTGAGCCTACAAAGGATGGCTTCACATTTGCAGGCTGGGTAGATGCACAGGGCAACCCCGTAACAACAATTCCCCAAGGCGATACAACAGTAACAGCAGCATGGGATGAAATCATTCCCGATAAGTATACAATTAAGTATTATGACGGTTCGGCTCTTCTCAAGAGCGAGCAGTACGAAGAAGGCGAAGTAATCGCTGACTATGCTCCCGATGCTAAGGAAGGTTATACCTTCAATGGTTGGACCGGCATGCCTGCAGACGGTAAGATGCCCGCAGAGGATATCGTTGTTCACGCTGATTGGTCAGTAAATAAGAATGATATCACTCTTGATGCAGGCGAAGGTGAGTTCGCAGACGGTTCATCAATCTTCACAGAAGATGATGTAGCATTTGGTTCATCACTTTCAGGTATCGTTCCTCTCGAGCCCACAAGAGAAGGCTATGACTTCGCTGGTTGGGTAGATGCAAACGGTAACCCCGCCGATATTCCCGCAACAATGCCTGACGGTGAAATTGACCTTAAGGCAACATGGGAAATCAAGGAAATCACAATCACATTTGATGCAGGCGACGGCGAATTCGCTGACGGCGAATCAACAAAGGATGTAAGTGGCGACTACGGTTCAGATATCAATGTTCCTGCAGAGCCTACAAGAGACGGCTTCATCTTCAAAGGCTGGAACGGCCTTCCCTCAGACGGCAAGATGCCCGCAGAAGATATAACAGTAACTGCTGAATGGGAAGCAGAGATTGTAACCTATACTCTTACAATTGATGCAGCCGGCGGTACAGTTGACGGTAAAGCAACAATCGTTAAGGAACTTGCAGAAGGCGAAGATATCGGTACAATTTCAGATCCCGTAAGAGACGGTTATACTTTCAAGGGTTGGAACAATATTCCTGCCGACGGCAAGATGCCTGCAGCAGACCTTACAATTACAGCAACCTGGGAAGCTGAAGCAACTCCCACACATACTGTAACTTACTACCTCGCCAAGGACGGTGCTGTTTACGCAACCAAGACCTTTGAGGAAGGCGAAACAATGGTTCATCCCGATCCTGTTGCAGAAGGCATAGTCTTCAAGGGTTGGGCTGATGCAGAAGGCAATCCTCTTCCCGAAAAGATGGGCGATAAGGATCTCGTTGCATACGCGGTAATCGATTATGTTAAGTCATACAAGGCAACTTATGTAGTTGAAGGCGAAACATATAAGGAATATGACGTAACCTACGGTTCAGAAATTCCTGTTCCCACAGATCCTGCAAGAGAAGGATTCATATTCGCAGGTTGGAGAGATGCAGACGGCAAGCCTGTAGCAGCAACAATGCCTGCAAAGGATGTAACCTACACAGCTCTTTGGGAAAAGGCTCCCGAAACAGGCAAACAGTTTACTGCAAAGTTCATCGTTGACGGAGAAACCCATGCTTTCCACGTGCTCGAAGAAGGCGATGCAATTCCCGTTCCTCCCACACCTGAAAAGTTTGGTTATAAGTTCGTAGGCTGGGAGCCCGAAGTTCCCGCAACAATGCCTGCTGAAAACATGGAATTTGTTGCTCAGTGGGAAATTGATAAGGAATTTGTAACAATCGTTATCGGCGGTGCAGTTGTTTCAGGTGCAGTTATCGGAACAGCAATCGGCATCAATGCAGCTCTCATCACAGGCGCAGCAATTATCGGCGGTATCCTTGTTATCGTTGGTATTTCAGAGCTTGTTAAGAAGACACATACCGTAACCTACATGGTTGACGGTGAGGTATATAAGACCTATAAGGTTGTTGAAGGCACAAAGATTCCTGTTCCCGCAGATCCCGAAAAGGATGGCTCAGAGTTCACAGGCTGGACTCCTGAAGTTCCCGAGAAGATGGGCAGCGAAGACCTTGTATTTGAAGCAACCTGGAGTGACATAAATGTTGCAATTCCCGATACCGGTTCAGCAGCAGGCCTTGCAGCCTTTGCAGCAATCTCCGGTGCAGCTGCAGCAGCATATGTTCTCACCAACAGAAAAAAGAAGGATGAGGAATAATCCTTAACTGAATTTTAAAGAGGCTACCGAAAGGCAGCCTCTTTTTTCTGTTATAATTCTTTTGTCACAAAACACTCCGACATTTAATATATTGTAATTAGCAGATGAAATGGAGGTTTTGCTATGGATAAAAGAGAAATGGAAAAACTCATGGATAAATATAAGGCAGAAATGCTTGAATTCAGCAGGCGGAACAATGTTTCCGGATATCCGGAATCTGTCGGAGGACAGATGATCAGGGACGAGAGAGAAGAGTCGATGCGTGATGCTTTGGAAAATAATGAAACGTTTATAAGAGACAGAAGCAATCCTTTGCCCGAAACTGTGCGAACCGAGCCTGTAAATGAACCGCCGATTGAAGAAACGGTGCGTGAGGCTGTCCCCGCTCAGGTTAACTTGCCGATAGAAGAGAATATTCCCGTTTCAAGCGATTTGCCTGTTGATGTTGCACGTTTGCTGAGAGAAAACTGCGCAAGGATTGCTGAAAACGCAACCCCTGAACAACGTGCAAGATGCAGAGATATCAATGATTATCTTGAGGCTAACAATGAAAGCGGAACTCTCAAGGTTGAAACATTTGCATCTGACCGAGCCTTCGGTGTCGGAAGCGCAAGAGTAATGATTTTTCTTGAATTGCCAAGTGGGAATGTTGCAGTGTTCGACGGCATAACAGATATAGACGGAGTAAGCGATACCGTTAGATTGCCTGCTCCGCCAAAATCGATTTCTCAGTCTCCGCAGACGGGTGAAAATCCACGCCTGCCTTACTCTGTTTATTCTGTTTATGTTGAGCATCCCAACTATGTGAGAGCAGTTTTTACAAATGTCCCTGTTTTCTCGGGAATAGAGTCCGTTCAACCTGTCAGAATGCTTGCCAAAGCTGCAGGCTTGCAGGAACCTGAACCGATAGTTATTGACGAATCATCACGCAACACATTGCGGAATTAGGAGGTAACATATGCCTGTAACACCTGTTATTCCTGAATATATAACTGTTCATCTCGGAACACCGAATTCAAACGCACGCAATGTGCGTGTGCCGTTCACAGATTATATTAAAAACGTTGCGTCAAGTGAGATCTATCCCTCGTGGCCCGAAAACGCAATAAGAGCTAATGTGTATGCTCAGGTATCCTTTGCACTTAACAGAATTTTCTCGGAGTATTATCGCAGCAGAGGTTATAATTTTGATATAACGAATTCAACCTCATATGACCAGGCATATATCGACGGCAGAGATATTTACACTAATGTTTCAAGGATTGTTGATGAGCTTTTCAACGACTATGTAACAAAAGGCAATCAGATTCAGCCCTATTTCACCGAATACTGTGACGGCAGATATGTTACTTGCCCGGGTCTTTCGCAGTGGGGAACGGTAACTCTTGCCAATCGGGGCAGAACACCGTATCAAATTTTGCAGAACTACTACGGAAACGATGTGAACATAGTCAGAAACGCTCCGGTCAGAAACATTTCCCAATCATATCCGGGCACGCTTCTCCGGCTTGGTTCAAACGGAGAAGATGTAAGAACAATTCAGCGCCAGCTTAACAGAATAAGAAGGAATTATCCCTCTATTCCCGTAATACCCGATACAGACGGAATTTTTGATGCGCCGACAAGAGCTGCTGTCTTGCAGTTTCAAAAAATTTTTAACCTTGCGCAGGACGGAATTGTCGGCAAAGCAACCTGGTATAAAGTCAAGCAGATATATAATGCGGTTAAAAAGGTGTCAGAGCTTTATTCCGAGGGCATAACCATCAGCGAGGTTGAAAGAATATTCAGCGAAGTGCTCAAAAGAGGAAGCAGAGGAACCGATGTCCGTTCGATTCAGTATTATCTGAATTTTATAGGCTTTTTCAATGACCGTTTACCGCAAATTACGGTTGACGGAATTTTCGGACCCGCAACAGAAAACGCAGTCCGTGCGTTCCAGCAGGAATACGGTCTTACCGCTGACGGCATAGTGGGAAGAGCAACATGGTATGCTTTGCAGGATGCATATAACAGTATTTTGAATTCTTTGCCCGATGAATATCGCTCGTATTCTTCGCTGCTTTATCCCGGATATACTGTTACAACAGGCGCAAGCGGCAATGTTGTAACGCAGGTTCAGACTTTTTTGCGAACCATTGCACAGAATAACAGCGCAGTACCTCTTATAACAGCAGACGGCGTTTACGGAAATCAGACAAAAGCGGCGGTAACTGCTGTTCAGCGGATTGCCGGTTTGCCGCAAACAGGCGCAGTCGGTCCGCTTACGTGGAACGCAATAGTTAATCTTTATAATGAATACAGATGATTTATTTGAAAATAATAAATGGTGACGGGGTATTCCGCCACCATTTTTGTTTTTTGAATGGAATGATTAAAATAGAAAAGAAATTCTCGGAAGACTATGCCATGAACATTGCCATGCTTGATTCGGATTTGAGGTTGAAAGAAAGCTTTGACCTTGTCGGCAGAGAGATAAAAGTTGATAAACGCAATGCAAAGCTTTATTTTGTGGATGGTTTTTGCAAGGATGAAACCATGGCAAAAACGATGGCTTACTTTATGAAAGCTGATGAAAAAACGTTAAAAAGCTGCAAAACAACAAGAGATTTTGCAAACACATTTATTCCCTATGTTGAAACCGATGTTGTATCAGGAGAAACAGAGTTTATCAAATCTGTGCTTTCGGGTGCAATAGGTATGCTGGTTGAGGGCTATCCCGAAGCGATAGTCATCGATGCGAGGACTTATCCCGTGCGCTCGGTCGGTGAACCTGAAAACGACAGGGTTTTGCGCGGACCGCATGACGGATTTGTTGAAACGCTCATATTCAACACAGCTCTTATCCGCCGCAGAGTGAGAGATACCGCTTTGACGATGGAAATACATTCTGTTGGTGAAAAATCAAAAACCGATGTTGTAATCTGTTTTATGCAAGGCAGAGTCAACGAAAAAATGCTTAACACGCTGCGAAAGAAAATAGATTCAATTTCGATAAATTCATTAACCATGGGCCAGCAAAGCCTTATTGACTGCCTTGTGCCAAAGCAGTGGTTCAATCCCTTTCCCAAGGTCAGATACACCGAAAGACCCGATGCCGTTGCGGCAAGTGTGCTTGAGGGCAGCATGGTCGTGATAACCGATAATTCTCCTGCAGTTATGATAATCCCGTCAGGTATTTTTGATTTTTTGCAGGACACAAACGATTATTATATGTCGCCTGTTATCGGTTCGTATATGCGTATTGTGCGAATGCTGATTTTTGCGATGACAATGTTGCTCATTCCCGTCTGGTTTCTGCTTGTTCAGAATCCCGACTATATTCCCGAATGGCTTGATTTCATCAGAATAGAGCAGCCGAATTCGCTGCCGATCGTGGCGCAGCTTTTTATAGTTGAAATAGTAATTGATGCCATTCGACTTGCTTCAATCAATACACCTCAATCCCTCAGTGGTTCATTCGGCGTTATCGGTGCATTGGTGCTCGGTGAGTTTGCCGTTTCTGCAGGGTGGTTTGTAGCTGAAGTTGTGCTTTATATGGCTTTTGTTGCCATGACGAATTTTGCGCAGCCAAGCTTTGAACTTGGATATGCATTCAAGCTTTTCAGAATGCTGCTTATAGGTTTAACAGCGCTTTTCAATGTTTGGGGATTTGTGGCGGGAATACTGATTGCTGCCATTGAAATTGCAACAACAAAAACGGTTACGGGTCAGTGCTACCTCTATCCACTGATTCCGTTCAAAGGCTCGGCACTTGCAAGTCTGCTTCTGCGTAAGCCGTTAAGCAAGAAGAATAATTAAACAAATCACCCCGAGATTATCTCGGGGTGAACCATTATATCTTCCCTATGCAGAAATCGCCGTCAACAGCGGTGATTTCTGTTTTTATTATGCCGTGTATGGAATCGCATTCACATCGGATTTTAACGGGAGTATAGTTTGCTGTATATCCCTGAACAAAGCCGTCATGGTACTCTTCAACAAGCACATCAAGAGTTTTTCCGATTTGGCTTTTGAGAAAATCTCTGCGGATTTTCTCTGCAGCGGTGCTCATTATTGCGGCGCGTCTTTCCTTTTCGCTTTTTTCAATCTGGTCGGGCATTTTTGCGGCGGGGGTACCCGGTCTGATTGAATAGGGGAAAACGTGTACTTTCTCAAAACCGACCCGTTCAACAAATTTTAGTGAAGCATCAAAATCCTCGACTGTTTCGCCGGGAAATCCAACCATAACATCAGTTGTAAGCGCAGTATCCGTAAACGCATTGCGGAGCTTTTGGCAAAGCTTAAAATATTCGTCGCTGTCGTAATGGCGGTTCATACGCTTCAGAGTGCTGTCGCATCCGCTTTGAAGCGAAATGTGAAACTGCGGGCAGAATTCGGGTATTTTTGAAAGTCCTTCAATGATTTCATCGGTTATATGGTCGGGTTCTAGTGACCCGAGGCGAACTCTTTTTATCCCGTCAAAAGAGGCGGCAAGCCTGACGGCATCAACGATGTTTTTATTGGTTCCCATTCCGTAAGCAGAAAGATTAATGCCTACAAGCACGATTTCTGAAAATCCGTTTTTCTCAAGTGCAGCGATTTCAGCTTTCAACTCATCAAGCGGCTTTGAGCGCACTCTGCCTCTTGCGTAGGGAATAATGCAGTATGAGCAGAATCTGTTGCA
Organism: Acutalibacteraceae bacterium; assembly: GCA_045125175.1. Taxonomy (GTDB): domain Bacteria; phylum Bacillota; class Clostridia; order Oscillospirales; family Acutalibacteraceae; genus CAG-177. The sequence continues at coordinate 1,904 of JBGVNA010000265.1, read as the reverse complement.
GCCATCCTCAATTTTAACACTCGCTCTTGTTCTTTCACGGAAGGAGCTTATTGTGTCGCCTGTAAAAGAATCGCCAGTTTTGTGCAGGTCAACGGCAAAAATTCTGCCGCTGCCGTTGATATACTGCATAATGTATTCGCCGAGCATTTTGTTGCTTTTGTTGCCGATTACAATATCTGCTTCGTCAAGCTTTTCGCCGTATTCGGGAAAAGCCTGAGGCATGCAGCCGGTGAGAACAACGATGCTTTCGGGGTGGAGCTTTTTGAATTTACGCACCGCCTGACGGGTTTTTCTGTCACTTTCGGCAGTAACGGTGCAGGAGTTTATAATATATACATCGGCGTCGTCAGAAGTATCGGTTATGACAAAGCCTTGCTTTTCAAGGCTTTGAGCCATTGCCTGAGATTCATACTGATTGACTTTGCAGCCGAGTGTATGGAATGCAGCTTTCATTTTATCACCTCAGATTGTTTAAAGTATAACAGAAAAAACGGTGATAATCAATGCTAATGTTTACATATAATCTCGTGAGAGGAGAGATTGATATGAAAAAATTGTTGAAATCCGCAGTTTCCGTGGCTTTAGCCGCAGCAATGCTTGCGGTATGTTGCTTTTATTCTTATGCGGCAGATAATGAAACACCTGTTGAAATCAAAGCAAAAGCCGCAGTGCTTATGGATGTTTCAACGGGCAAGGTGCTTATGAAATATAATGAGAACGAAAAGCTTTACCCCGCTTCGGTTACAAAAATCATGCCGCTTCTGCTTATAACTGAAGCGATTGATGACGGCAGAATTTCACTGAGCGATGTTGTAACCGTTTCAGGCTCAGCAGCTTCAAAGGGCGGCTCGCAGATATGGCTCAAAGAGGGTGAGCAGATGACTGTTGACGATTTGCTTAAAGCAACTGCTGTTTACAGCGCAAATGATGCCTGCACGGCTCTCGGCGAATATCTGGCAGGCAGTGATGAGGCTTTTGTGAAGATGCTCAACGACAGGGCGCAGGAGCTTGGCATGACCAACACGCATTTTGAAAATTGTACGGGTCTTGACGATACAACCGAAAATCATCTTACAACCGCAATGGATGTTGCAACCATGTCAAGAGAATTGCTCGGACACGAGCTGATTGTTAACTATACAACCATCTGGATGGATTCTCTGCGCGACGGACAAACGGAGCTTGTGAATACAAATAAGCTTGTTCGTTTTTACGAGGGAACAACCGGTCTTAAAACAGGCACAACCTCAAAAGCCGGCTGCTGTGTTTCTGCAAGTGCAATGAGAGAGGGCACTCACCTTGTGGCTGTTGTTATGGGCAGCGACAATAGCTCAGACCGCTTTGAAACAGCAAAGGCGATGCTTAACTGGGGCTTTGCGAATTATTCAACCGTAACGCCTGTTATTGATTCAACGCTTATTCCGGATGTTGGGGTTATTAACGGCGTAACAGAATCAATCAAGCCTGTAATTCCGCAGGCAAAGCCTGTTCTTATCGAAAAGGGCAGGGAGGGGGAAATAACTCAGACGATTGACCTCGCCGTTGATGTCGCTGCGCCTGTTGAGCAGGGGCAGGTGCTCGGTACGGTTACTTTCAGGCTTGGCGACGAGCTGCTCGGCGAATATAATCTCACTGCGCCAGACAGCGTTAAACAGCTGACGTTTTCAATTGTTTTCACAAGAATTCTTCGTGTTGTTGCGTCATAAAATACTGTTTGCATTATGTGATGAAATATGGTAGAATATAATCAATAAAAGAATAAACGCAAAAAATGCACCCTTTTTGAAATTTTTCATATAAATTTTACTTTTTTCTGTTGCAATAAAGAGCGGAATAGGGTAAAATATATTAAATAACTTTCAAAGCATTTTATAGTGGGGTGCAAACAAGAGATGGCATTAAAA
>JBGVNA010000264.1:0-2846 GCA_045125175.1 Acutalibacteraceae bacterium | reverse complement strand
ATAATATATAATACACTATTATTGGCATTATTGCAACCCATATTTTAATTTTAATATTGTATTTTTCTGCAATTTAATATATAATAAACAGGTTAAAACTCAGCGAAAGGATTTTTTAAAATGAAGCTTGGTATAGTAGGTTTGCCCAATGTAGGCAAAAGCACACTGTTTAATGCAATAACAAACGCAGGCGCACAGTCTGCAAACTACGCTTTCTGCACAATTGAGCCAAATGTGGGCGTTGTTAATGTTCCTGATGAAAGGCTTGATAAGCTTGCAGAGCTTTATAATCCCGTTAAAATTACTCCCGCATTTATCGAATTTGTTGATATTGCTGGCCTTGTAAGAGGTGCATCAAGAGGCGAAGGTCTCGGCAACAAGTTCCTCTCGCATATCCGTGAGGTTGATGCGGTAATTCATGTTGTCCGCTGCTTTGAGGATGACGATATTGTTCATGTTGATGCAACTATTGACCCTGAAAGAGATATCGAAACTATCAATCTTGAGCTTATTCTTTCGGATATTGAAATGGTTGAGCGCAGGATAGACAGAGTTACCAAGGCGATGAAGGGGGATAAAACCCTTGCAAGTGAGCTTGAATTCCTTAAAAGACTTCAGCAGTCACTTGAAGCTAATGTTCCCGCAAGAAATCTTGAATGTGACGAGAACGAAAAGGCCTGGCTTGCCGAAATCGCACTTCTTACCGCAAAGCCCGTTATCTATGCCTGCAACATGAGCGAAAGTGATTTCGCAGGCGGACTTGATAATAATGCACACTATAAAAAGGTTTGTGCAATTGCATCGGCAGAGGGCAGTGAGGTTCTTCCTATATGCGCAGAGCTTGAAGCTCAGATTGCTTCGCTTGAAAAGGAAGAGAAGGAAATGTTCCTTGAAGAGCTTGGAGTTGAATCGGGCGGACTTGACCTTCTTGTTAAAAAGAGCTATGCGCTTCTTGGTCTTATTTCATATCTTACCGCCGGTCAGCCTGAGGTAAGAGCATGGACTATAACAAAGGGCACAAAAGCTCCTCAGGCGGCAGGCAAGATTCACAGCGATTTTGAAAGGGGTTTCATCAGAGCTGAGGTTATCGCATATGAGGATCTTATCGAACTCGGTTCGCTTGCTGCGGCAAAGGAAAAAGGACTTGTCAGAAGCGAAGGCAAAGAATATGTTATGAAAGACGGCGACGTTGTTCTTTTCAGATTTAATGTATAAATAAACTACACTCCCTGTGGAAAGATACACAGGGAGTGATTTTTTTGAAAAAACGAGCCGCAACGATTTTTCTGTTGCTTGTGTTAATGTTTACCTTTACGGGTTTGAGGCTTGCAGATATTTCAACAAATGCCAGGCAGGCGGCAGCTTCGACCGCCTCAATGTCCGTAGATCTTGATACGCTCCGCGGCACGGTTTACGATTGCAATATGAAACCGCTCACAAACGGTGAATACACCCTTTATGCCGCCGCAAAGCCATCAGGTGTTGCGCTTGCGGAGCTTAAAGGCAAAGTTTTGCCCGATGTATTCGACTCCGTTCTTGAACGAATGTCATACGGTAAGCCTGTTGTTGTTAAGGTTGATTCGCCGATAAACTCAAGCGAAGATATAAAAGAAATTAAGGTGCCTGAACGTTATTATTCAAACTCTCTTGCCTGCCATGTTATAGGCTATCTTGACAGCATGGGTAAGGGTATAAGCGGAATTGAAAAAGTGTTTGACGGTCTGCTGTCACAGGGACAGTCAACGGTAGCGGTGAAGTTTTCGTCAAATGCAAAAGGCAGAGTTATGCTTGGCGAGGAGATTACAGTTGACGGCAATAATATGCCCGAAAACGGAGTTGTGCTGACGATAGATAAAAATATTCAGCAAATAACGGAGGATGCACTTGATGCTTCGGGTGCGGAATGTGCCGCCGCCGTGGTTATCGAAATTGAAAGCGGAGCAATAAGAGCCTGTGTTTCAAGACCGTTGTTTAATCAGAATAACATTGCGGATAGTCTCGATGACCCGAATTCGCCGCTGATAAACAGAGCGTTTCTTTCTTTCAGTGTAGGTTCGGTTTTTAAGCCTGTTGTTGCAGCGGCAGCCCTTAAAAGCGGAATATCAAGCGGCTTTGAATATAACTGCACGGGCAGCGTGACATATAACGGAGTTACTTTTAATTGTCATAAGCAGGATGGTCACGGACTTCTTGATATGGAAGGGGCTGTTGCAAATTCATGTAACACTTATTTTATCGCTCTTGCTATTGAAACGGGCGCGAAAAATATAATTGAAACAGCAAAAAGCTTCGGCATGGGCAGAGAAACTGTTTTTGCCGATGAAATGAAAACCGCCGCAGGATATCTGCCCGCGGAAGATGAGTTGGATTCGAAAGCAGCAATAGCGAATATATCCTTCGGTCAAGGCGCCTTGCTTGCAACGCCTGTTCAGATTTGTTCCGCATTTTCGGCGATTGCAAGGGGAGGAGTGTATATTCAGCCGTATCTTGTTGAGGGTGAGGTTGACGGGAACGGCGAATTCACTCAGATAAGAAACTACGGTGAACGCAGGCAGATTATTTCCCAAAAAACAGCGAAGCTTCTGCAAGGCTTTCTTGAAAAGGTTGTAACCGAGGGAAGCGGCAGCAGAGCTGCGAGCGAAATTGTTGTGTCGGCAGGCAAAACAGCCACGGCTCAAACGGGTAAAACCGAAAACGGCGAGGAAATCTATAACGCTTGGTTTGCAGGATATTTTCCTGCGGATAAACCGAAATACGCCGTAGCAATTATTAAAGAAAACGGCGGTGAGGGTGCGTTGAGCTGCGCACCTGTTTTTAAGGAAATTGCTGAAAAAATAACATCAGGC
>JBGVNA010000263.1:0-8133 GCA_045125175.1 Acutalibacteraceae bacterium | reverse complement strand
TCCGAGTGGCGAGACTTGAAAAAGTCACCGGACTTGTTGCGGCTTTTCGCAAATTCTGTAAACCCTTGTATATCAACGGATTTCAGGCGTGATTCCTTGTTATCTTTGATGTTCTCTTGCGATTTTTCTTGAAAATAATGTCCAAATAATGTCCAAGGAATGTCCCGAAAATCAACTCGATTAAAACGATTTGATAAGTTCAACCGTTCCTCTTATCCATTTTATCGCTCCGTTCAGACGGTAGCCTTTGAAACCTGATTCAACGAGGATTTCATTGATTTCCTCATCGGTAATATCAAGATTTATGAGCTTTGTGAAATCGACACCCTCTTTGGCGATATCGCAGATATAATCGTAATAAGTGCCTGAGTATCCGAAATTTGTTGCATACATTTCGATGTTCTCAACAGCATTCTCAACGGTTTCTTCTGTATCTTCATAGAAAAGGCTGCGTCCGTTATCGTAAAGCGGATAGAAGCTTTCACCTTCGGATGTCACTTTGACCGCCATGTTTGAGAGATGTCTGTCATCCTGCCTTGTTATGAAATCAAGCAGAATCATTCGGATAAAATCATCCTTATATTGAGGTCTGACAGCAAGCAGGTTTTCATATTCATTATCGGAACGTGCACCGTCAAAAAGTCTGCGGAAGTGCACAATATATTCATTCGAGAAATCGTAAAGAAATCCAGAAAAGATTGTGTTCTTATCGTGGAGATAAACGGGACAGCAAGAAACGCCGAGCTTTTCGGCAAGTTTATATACAGCGATTTCGGATTCAACATCGGTCACAAGCGGACTGATTCGCTGCTTATAAATGCCGTATTTACCGTCCATAACTCCGTAGCGTTTGATGTTGTAGCCTTCAGGAGTGTCAACGCTGTCGCCGACAAGGTCGATTTTCTGCAGAAAGACAGATTCAAAAACCTCTGTCATTATTTCATCGATAGTTTCATCTTTGTTGTGAGCAATCCAGAGCAAATCCTTGGGATGAATGCCTCGTGTAACCTTGGCAATCCTCAAAACATCGTATGCAGAAAGTCCGCATCTGAACAAGATTTTCTCAATATCACGTCTGTCGCGGCTTACAACTCGCTCAGAAAGAAAGCCGACAAACTGCTCGTGAGTCCAGTTGTTCTGACCGTGAGTGTACAGTTTTACAACATCGTTGTATTCGGGACTGATGAAATGAACGTTATAGGCAGTGTCGATAAGACCAATAATATCGTTACCCCATTTAAGATAAAACTCTGACTGACCGACGGGATTTTTCATTCTTCCGTCAGTCGGTTTTTTTGCGTCAACGGGGATTCTGTAGGTCTTACCCACAAGCACGGCACCCTCGATTTTACCTTCTTTACAAAGGGTGCGGACACGTCTGTCGCTGATATTCCATTTTTCTGCAGCTTTGGCAGTAGTCATAAAGTCCATATCATCGCCTCCAAACGTAGTATAACATATTATCGGAACAATATCAATAGTATTATTCCGATATCCCTTTCATCACTCCGAAATTCTGATTTTTGCAACCGTAATTTTATAGGTTGATTCATAACACGGAGGATTGTTGACGTAGTAAAGCGTTGTTCCGTCCTCTGAGAAAAAGAGCGACGGACTGTAACCGCATTTTACGAAAGGGTCGCCGGTCTGATACGGAATGGGATTATCAATCGGAGCAAAGGTTTTGCCGTAATCAAAGCTGATGAACATATCCGCACCCGTGTCGCTTTCACCTCTGATAGCGTGTCGACCTGTGACAATAAGTGTTCCGCATTCACCGCCGACGGGTGACCACGCAACGTAAGGAGATGAGCCGAAAGTTTTGCCGCCTGCGGAAACTATCTTGCCGTAATCCGAAACGTCTCCCCAATCATCAAGAGAAGTCGTTCTCTTGCAATAAATCGGATTCATGAAAATTCCGACTATCTCGTAAACCATTAAGTATTCGCCGTTGCCCATCTTTGCAATCGAAATCATACCCGGTCTGAGTGAAGAATCAGAGCATGCAATGCACTCGAACTTTTCGCTCCAGTTAACAAGGTCGGTTGTGTATTTATAAACAAGCTTCTGCGAATGCTCGGGGTCGGAATCGTCTGAATAGAAACAGAAAAGTCTGCCCGTTTCTTCTTCATAAATCAAATACGGCTCCCATACGCCCCAATCAATTCCGCCTGCTTTGTCAACATTGCAGAAAGCGTTGAACGATTTACCCGCATCATTGCTCGAATAAAGGGTTATCGTGCTGTCGGTTATGCCTTCGCCGTATATTGATGTTGCGGCAAGAATGATTGTGCCCTTTTCAAAATCACCGATATCCGCAGGCAGTTCATAGAGAAACGGCATCCATTCATTCCAGTAACCTTCGTTCAGGTTATCTTTTACCGTGCAGACGTATTTCCACGTTTCGGCATCGTCGTTGCTTTCATATATGGGATAAGTGTCACCCCACTTTTCAAAGGTTGCGAGCAACTTACCGTTATCAGCTTCGTTCTTCTGATGGCGAAGCTTTATGATTGAGGGATATTCAACCACGTTTGCGTTGTTATCCGCAGGAACATATATATCGTTCACGGACTCAATCTCAAACTCAATCGGCAGATGCTTATATTCAAAATTCAGACCTGCACTCGGAAACAGCGTTCCAAAAACCGTCAGCAACGCAAGCAAAAAACGAAAAAGAACCATTTTATCTCAATCCCATCGTTGAATTATAATAATCACATTATATCACAAATCTTTCTCGTTGCAACAGGTTGCATACCGAAAACACACAAGCTCCGCAGGAAAACTCTGCGGAGCTTGATATGTCATGACCCTCAAATGAAAGGAGGAAGGGATTTTTATATGAATGTGTCGTGTGTAAATTTTGCACCGAACCGAAAGCCGGAAACGAAAGAATCGGCGAGGCTGCGGCTTGTGAATTCAATGTATTTGTCCGTGTATTTCAGAAACATCGTCTTTTCTTCGCCGGACAGTTTATCGGATAATTGTTTCTCGAGTTCAGTCAGATCGTTCAGTTTCCTCTTCAATTCCGCACCGAATTCAGGACTATACGCCTGAGCGTCAATATTCTCATAATATAAATCTTCAATAAAACCCATATAATCTCCGTTCCGACAATTAATGTTTCTTCTGTAGAATATTATATCGGATTTCATGGCTCACGTCACGTTCTAAAGCGCACAATCTTTAACGTGAATTAAGCAATATGGCCTCTGTTGCGCACAAAAGCCCGTCGTAAAGACGGGCTTTCTTGACTATTAACCCAAAATCGGTCTGACTAAGTTTCTGAATATAATGTAGACTGTCATAATCGGAGCCTTGATTATATTCAGAATGTTGAATACAGGCTTGATTTCGCTGTTGTCTGTTTCGGGATTATAATGCGAAGAATGAGCCATCAGCCACGAAATCATTCCTTCAGGATACGAAAGAACAACCTCGTTTCCGTTTCCGTCAACAGTTGCCATATGAGGATAAGCTCCGTTATCCGTGGTGAACATATCTGCCGTTACAGCTTCCCATGAATAATGCTCTGTCGGAGCTCGTGAACCGTCAGGAAGGCAAACCTTGCTCAAAGTTGAAAATCTGCATTCCTGCAAAACGTTTGACGTTGCGCAGATATTCTCCCAGTTATTAACCGTTCCGCTGTAGCTTACAAGGTGGTCTTTTTTGCCTGCAACCATCCAAACGGGAACGTCTGCAAACTTTTCAGCATCCTGCTCAGAAACCGATATATAAGGACAAACAGGAAAGATTGCGGCAAACATATCAGGATAATTGATTGCCATTTTATACGACATCATACCGCCGAGAGAAAATCCACCCATATAGATCTTAGTTGCGTCAATGTGCTCACGGTTCTTTTCGATGAAATCGTCAATAGCCGCTTTCAGGGGTGCGATCATATCATCGTCCCAAGATAGTCCGATGTGTTCCGGTGACCTTACAGCCATAATATAAAATCCGTTTTCGGAACGGGACTGATACTCATCCGATGACCAGTTTACGATATCGTTTGATTTTATCTGGAAACCGTCATACTGTCCGTGAGACTGACCATGTGCCCAGATAACAAGCGGATGCTTTGAGCCTTCGCTTGTTTCAGGTGTATAATATCTGTAATCAACAGAATAAAGACCTGTTTTAGGTCCTTTTCCGTATTCAAACTGCTCTCTGAGTGCCTCTTTGGATTCGCTGATTGAAACAGCACTCACTGTTGTTGCAAACGATGAAATTATCATTATTGATGCCAGTAATAATGCGATAATTTTTTTCATAGGACATCTCTTTTCTGAATAGAAATTTTAAGCCGCCGCATTTGCATTTATTTGATCAATTACTTTTTTGATTCCGAGCCACACAGAAACATCGGTAAAGATGTCAACAATACTGCCTTGATCAGAGAACGGTGTTTCTTTCAGAACAGAAAGATCTTTCATCATACCGTTGCGAACGATATACTCAACAATCTGATTGACGAAATAAATCTGTCTGCTGTCAAGGCTTGAACTGTTAAGATACTCTGCAAAAGCTTCCTTTGCGGCATTCATATCAAGGCCGACAATTCCTCTGACGAATTCACCGAGAGGAACGGCACCGTAATTTGCTTCATAATCTTCTTTTGAGCCGACTTCGCTCCAGAGGATTTCTTCAAGTGCCTTCACATCGTCTGCGTTGAGAGGAACATTACTTTTCAGCTTTGCAATAACCTCGTTATCCTGATGCTGACGGATATAAAACTCCGCCTTTGCTTTGTAATCCTGCAAATCATCATTCTCAAGCTCGGATTCGTTCCAATCTATTGACAGAATTTCATCATCAAAGGTTGTTGTATAGGTTACATGATTAACAATGATATATTTTATCAGATCACGCAGGTTTTCTCTGATGTTTTCAAATTCATTGATACCTGCGGTTTCAACGTAATCCGTATGCAGAATCTTATTTATCAGATCGTGCTGTGACATGATTTCGGGAATGTTTGCAGTGTTTGCAAGAGCATTGACTTTTTTAACAAGGTCATTTCTTGCCTTTGCATACTTCTTGCCCACAAGATATGCAAGCTCAATTCCGTAAATAAGGGCATCAAATCTCAATGCCTTCGCATCGTCTTCGTCGGGAATGACAAGCGGTGCGATTTCTTCTTTTATTTCAAGTGTATTTTCATATGTGAGCGCATTGTAATTATCGGGGTTTGAATAAAGCTCAACAAAGCGAAGATGCTGTTTAACCGAAAAGCTTTCTCTGTTAAGCTCCCTGACCTTGCGAACCATATCCTCTACAAGCAGTTTTCTGAATGCGATAAGCTCGTTGGTCTGATAATCCATATCCTGCAATTTATACGCAATCTGTGCTTTGAGGTTGAATATAGCACTCTGCAACGCAACAGCACTTGTTGTTTTGCCTTTGCCGCCCATCCTGAAGAATTCAAAGTTTCCGCAGAAATCGAAGATATAGAAAATCTTTTTGTCTTCGCCGTCGATAAGGTTCGGGCAAAGACGTGTGCCTCTGCCAACCATCTGCCAGAACTTTGCTTTACTCATAACTTTCTTGAAGAATACGAGATTCAGCACTTCGGGCACGTCAATACCCGTGTCAAGCATATCAACAGAAATTGCAATCTGTGGCAGTTTTTTTGGGTCGCTGAAATCATCAATTGCACTCTGTGCATAGTTGGTGTAATTATCAATTACCATTGCATAGCCGTTGAGATGGGGATATTCCTTATTGAATATTTCGAGAATCTTTTCGGCGTGCTGATGGCTTTTTGCAAAAATGATTGACTTGCCGATTTTATTGCCGTAATCAATTTTCAGTCCGTGAGTCATAAGAACGTTGAGAACTTCACGGATTGTATCTTCGTTGAACACCCATTCGTTGAGCGCAGAGGAATTGATTTTATCAGGCAATTCACCGTTTTCGTTCTCGAATGTGTTTTCGTATTCCTCTTTGTCTTCATCGGAAAGCTCGTCATAAACGATGCCTTCTTCGATGAATTTCAGCTTTGTTTCAACGGACATAAAATCAACAAGATATCCGTCGGCAACAGCCTGAGCAAGCTCGTAGGCATAGGTGGGAATACCGCTTTGCAGATTGAAGATTTCATATGTATTCTTTTCAATTTCGTCTTTCGGAGTAGCGGTAAGACCCACAAGAGGAGCATCAAAATAATTGAAGATATCTTTATATTTATTATAAATTGAACGGTGAGCTTCGTCGCAGATGATGAGGTCGAAATGACCGCAGGTGAAAAGCTTGCCTTCATCGTCTTTGATATTATCAATGCAGTTGAACATCGTCTGATATGTTGAAAAAACGCAGTGAGCGTTGTAGTTTTCTTTATCGGTGCAAAGATTCGTGACGGAGAAATTCGGAAGAAGATTCACAAATGCACGCTTTGCCTGAGTGACGAGCGAAGTTCTGTCCGCAAGGAAAAGAACGTTCTTGACCCAACCGTGATTGAGAAGCACTTTTGTGAGAGCAATGACCGTTCTTGTTTTGCCCGAACCCGTAGCCATAACGAGCAGAGCCTTGCGACGATTTTTGCCGTCAAAGCTGTCACATACCGCACGGATTGCGCCTTCCTGATAATATCTGCCTGCGATTGCAGGGTCAACGGTGATATTCTTAAGGCTTGTCCTCATTGAACGCAGATTAAACATCTTTTCAAGGTCACGCTTTGAATAGATAGCAGCAACCTTTCTTTCGGGATACTGACCGTCAATGATTCTTGTGTCAAAACCGTTTGTGAGGAAGATTGCAGGGCGTCTGCCGTATTTCTTTTCGATTATATCGGCATAGAGCTTTGCTTGCTGTCTGCCGACGGCAACGTCTTTGCAGGTGCGTTTAGCCTCAATAACAGCAAGAGGCTTGCCGTCATCACCGTAAAGCACGTAATCGGCATAACCTACGCCTGCATTGTTGGGCATACCTTCAAGTTCTACCTCGTTGAGCCAGTTTTTGCCTTCAATCCAGCCTGCATCAACGAGCATTGCATCAATATATATCTTGCGAGTCTGATACTCTGTGAGATCAAGAGGCTTTGGAACGTAATTCTGCTGCTGTTCCTCACGGCGGGCGGTGAGCTGCTCTTTGAGAGCCTTGTTTTCGGCAAGGAGCTGTTCAAAATTGATTTCAACCGCATTATCAATGAGAGTTTCGGTATGTTTCTGAATAAGAGAAGCATCGAAGGTTCTTTCTTCATATTCGGCACCGTAGCAGCAGGCAACGAAATCCATAAAGATAAAAAGGTTTTCAAGGCAAAGCTCCGCCTGCACGGCAGAAATCTTTTTGCCCTGATGGGCGGCATTGTTGCCGAGCTTTCTGATAAGCTCCATTCTGCGCCATACGTCGTCGCTGACGATATCACGGAACTCATCGGTATTCATTAAATTGACGAGGCTGTCCTGCCACGGAAGAACAAGCTCCTTATCGACGGAATACATCCATTTGACGGCAAACTCCATAGCACGGCGGCAGTTGATAACGGCAGCCGCAGCATCGATATGTAAAATCTTTTCCGCCGAAACCGCAACAGAAGAAAAACTGTCAAACTGCGGATCTTGCGTAAGAAAATCAAAGTTGGTCATTGTATCACCTGCTTTTTATTGTTGCACAAATAAATCTGAATCATCTACGCAAACTTCACAAAAAGATTTACCGAAGTCAGTCAAACACAAATAACCTTCTTTTAACACAGGAATATTGAACTCGCTATCATTGTTTTCAATATTTTTAGTAAGTGTGGTTATCATCGCATGTTCTTTTATTTCTTTATAAAGCTTTTTGTTTAATAAAGTTGTATTCGGAGGGTTGATTTCTAAAATACCAAGTCTCGACAGATTATCAAAATACTTATTTGTTTTTAAATATTCTTCACAATCAACTATCTCTCCGACATTTGTAAAGTTTTTTAGCAGTTCAAATTCATCTCCTGATTTATTGCAACATCTTACGCTAACAACGGGAATTGCATTTTTGTTATATAAATATTTGAGTATTTTTGCTTCATCAGGACACAGTTGTTTTATTATTTCAACAAAAGCGGGATGAACACCGTTTCTTACTACTTTTCTCATAGAGTTTGCCAATAAATTTGCATACATATCTCTTAATTCATTGTTATCCATA
>JBGVNA010000262.1:0-6778 GCA_045125175.1 Acutalibacteraceae bacterium | reverse complement strand
GTGTGAAGGTTTGTGCAGGGTTTATTTTCCCAACGAAAAAATTAATATAGTCTATGATGACAGCGGCGAGGATTCAAAAACCGTCGTTACACATTGCATACCCGAAGAGGGCGGCAATATCATAAAGGTTGAGGCAATTATTGACGGCGAAACACGCTCTCTTGAAGCGAAAGTAACCGCATCGCAGGAAGAACTTCGTGATAAATCTGAGCTTAAAACGGCTCAACTTATCTTTGAAGCACTCTCCGATATAACAGGCTACACTCCGCCGTGGGGCATTCAGACGGGTGTCCGCCCCTCAAAGCTTGTTCTTCGCCTTATTGAAGAATCGGGTGAGGAAGAGGCAAGGCGGTATTTCACGGAAGAGCTGCTTGTCAGCAAAGAGAAGGCAGACCTTGCTTTCACCGTTGCGGCGGCCGAGCAAAAGATAATTGACCTTTCGCAGGATAAATCCTTCAGCCTTTATGTTTCAATTCCTTTCTGCCCGACAAGGTGCAGCTATTGCTCCTTTGTTTCGCATTCAATCGGCAATGCGAATGCAAGGCGTATTCTTCCCGAATACCTTGATAAGCTTGCCGAAGAAATAGAAATAACGGGTGAAATTGCATCAGAGCTTGGCTTACGCCTCGAAAGCGTGTATTTCGGCGGCGGAACACCCGGTGTGCTCGAAGCTCCGCAGATGGACAGACTGCTCGGTGCAATTGAAAAAAGCTTTGATTTATCAACCGTCAGGGAATATACGGTTGAGGTCGGCAGACCCGATACCGTAACACCCGAAAAATTAAGGATTCTTCGTCTGCATAATGTTGGCAGAATCAGCATAAATCCGCAAACGTTCAACCAAAAAACTCTGGAGCTTATCGGCAGAAACCATTCCGTTGAGCAGTCAGTAAAATCCTATCAGCTTGCAAAGGCATATGGTTTTGACAGCATCAACATGGATTTGATTGCAGGTCTTCCCGACGAAAGCTTTGAGGATTTCTGCTCCAGTGTTGACACAGCAATTTCCCTTGCGCCCGAGAACATAACCGTACATACTCTTGCACTTAAACGTTCATCAAATCTCAATGCATCGGGTGCTGAAGTTTCGGGCGGAAACACTGCAAAAAAAATGCTCGAATACGCTTCGTTACGTTTGAGTGAATGCGGCTACGCTCCGTATTACATGTATCGCCAGAGCAAGTGTGTCGGCAACCTCGAAAATGTCGGTTGGTGTAAAAAGGGCCATGAATGCCTTTATAATGTGTTTATGATGGAGGAGTGCCACACGGTGCTTGCGGTTGGCGCAGGAGCGGTAATAAAGCTTTGCGAGCCGAAAACACATAATGTTGAGCGTATATTCAACTATAAATATCCATATGAATATATTTCCGGTTTTGACAAAATCAGTGAGCGCAAAAACGGAATAAAGAGCTTTTATTTGTCATACTAAATCTTATAGGTGATGACAGTATGGATAAATACACTTTCAGCAAAATCAATAATCTTGCTCTTGACCCGCAGAATTTTTTGCAGGACTGCTCGTCGGCTTATCACAAAAGAGTTGATGCTGCGGCAAATGAAATTTTTTCGGATATGAGCAAAAAAATCGTTATGCTTGCAGGCCCGAGCTCGTCCGGCAAAACAACAACCGCATCAATTCTGTCGGCGGATATAAAAGAATTCGGCGGCAGAGCATATACCGTTTCACTTGATGATTTTTATCATCCCCACAGCGTCGGTTATCCTCTTGATGAAAACGGAAAGCCGGATTATGAATGCGTTGAAGCTCTTGATATTGAGCTTTTGCATATAAAGCTTTCGGAGCTTGCGGAAAAAGGAAAATCCGACCTGCCTGTTTTCGAATTTAAAACAGGCGAAAGAATAAATAATGCAAAAACCATTGAACTTCAGGAAAATGATGTTATAATCGTTGAAGGTCTTCACGCATTAAATCCCGTCATAACCGATAATCTCAACCCTGAAAATCTCTATAAAATATATGTGAGCGTTTCTTCGAGAGTTTATGAGAATGACGGCAGTGTGCTGCTTTCAAAGCGCGACCTGCGTTTTGTGCGCCGTATGGTGCGCGATTATAATTTTCGTTCAACGTCTGTTGAAAGAACGTTTGAAATATGGCAGAGTGTAACAAGGGGTGAAGATAAATATCTTTTCCCTTATGAGGAATTGGCGGATTTAAAAATCAATTCTTTTCATCCGTGTGAGCCGTGTGTTCTTTCAAAAAAAGCAATTTCTCTGCTTTCCGGAGTAGAAAATCCGGAATATGCCGAAAAGGCTGCGCTTCTCATAAATAAGTTAAGTCTTTTCAAAAATACAGATTATTCACTTCTCCCCGAAGATTCGCTTCTTCGTGAATTTACGGGCTAAAATTTGTGTGAAAAAGGAGTGTGAGCCGATTGGCTTCTGAAAAGAAACAGTCAGTTTTAAACGGCGCAATGATGCTTATGGTTGCCGTAGTGCTTGTTAAGCTTATAGGCGCATTGTTCAAAATCCCGCTGACGGATATGCTTGGCGCAACCGGCAGAGGTTACTTTAACTCTGCTTATGAGGTTTATACGCCCATTTTTGCAATTTCAATGGCAGGCTTGCCCGTTGCGGTTTCAAGAATGGTTGCAGAAAATGTTGCTCTTAATAAATACCGTGAAGCGAGAATGGTGTTTAAGGTTTCTCAGCGTATATTCACCGTTGTCGGTATTGCAGGCACTCTTGTTTTGCTTATTGCGGCTTATCCTTACACACATTTTGTTGCAGGCTCACGCAGCCTGCCTGCCGTGCTCTGCGTTGCTCCCTCAATATTCTTCTGTTGCTATATGTCGGCATACAGAGGCTATTACGAGGGTCTGCGCAACATGACTCCTACAGCGATTTCGCAGGTTATAGAAGCTCTAGGCAAGCTCCTTATAGGTCTTGCTCTTGCAAAAATCGTTATTTCAATCGGTGAAGCACAGTATGCAGACGGAATGCTTGCTTCAGGTAACGCCTCTGCAATTGTTTTCGGCAAAGAGGTTGTCAGTGATACCGAGGCAAACAGCGTTATTCTGCCTTGGGCGGCGGCGGGTGCTGTTTTGGGTGTTACAGTCGGTTCAATTGCAAGCACAGTTTTCCTTATGATTCGCCACAAGCTCAGAGGCGACGGTTTCGAGAGGGTTCAGCTTGTCAATTCACCCAAATCCGCTCCTTCGGATGTTCTTGCAAAGAACATGATAAAGATTGCCGTTCCCATGGTTATCAGTTCTCTTGTTCTCAACATAACAAACCTTGTTGATACCGTAACTATCCAATCGCGTCTTATGACAGCTCTTGAAAATGATTTTAATGCGGTGCTGCAGATGCATTCCGAAGCTTTCAACAACGCTGTCAGCCTTTCAAGGCTTAACCTAAATGACCTTAAAGAAGTGAGAAGCTATCTCTGGGGCTCATACGGTATGGCGCTTGATTTCAAAAACCTTGTGCCTACCATTACAATCCAGCTTGGCGTAAGCGCACTTCCCGCACTTGCTGCAGCTTGGGCGGTTAAGGATAAAAAATCAACAAAATCAACCATTGAAACGGTTATCAGAATAGGTATGCTCATTGCCTTGCCTGCAGGTATCGGTATGGCTGCCCTTGCAGAACCTATCCTTACAATAATCTACGGCAGAGGCTCAAGCTCGGATGCCATTTCGGTTGTAACTCCGATTCTTGTTACCTATGGTCTTGCAACTCCTCTTATGGCGATTTCAACCCCCACAACGAATATGCTTCAGGCTATCGGCAGAACGGACATTCCCGTTAAATCCGTTGTTGTGGGCGCAGTTTGCAAGATAATCTGTAACTTCATTCTTGTCGGTAATCCGGATATAAATATTTACGGTGCTGTAGTCGGCACGGTTCTTTTCTATGTTGTGGTTGTTGTGTGCAACCTTGTTTCACTTTTGAGAATTTCAAAAGTGAAAATTCACTGGAACTCCGTTTTTGTTAAGCCCTTGATTTGTGCTGCGCTTTGCGGTGTTACAGCTTTTGCTGCAAACGGGCTTCTCACAAAACTTTTCCCTGCAGATACATCAGAAAGTATTTTGAACATGGGAACAATTTCTGCCGTGATTGCCGTAGGCTTGGCCGTTATTGTGTATGCGATTTCACTTCTTCTTATAAAAGGAATTGCACGTGAGGATGTAATTGTTTTGCCAAAAGGAGAAAAAATTGCAAAAACCCTTGAAAAATATGGACTTTTAGGTTAAAATAGAATTTAAGTTCTGCGGAGGTTGTTAAAAATGGCAGATTTTGAATATAAAGACTGCTATAATGTGCAGGATTTGGTGGAGATAATGAGAATACTCAGGTCTCCCGGCGGATGCCCATGGGATGCAGAGCAGACCCACGAGAGCATAAAGAAAAATCTTATTGAAGAAACCTACGAGGTAATCGAGGCAATCAATAAGGATGATAAAGAGCTTTTGTGCGAGGAACTCGGCGATTTGCTTATGCAGGTTGTTTTTCATGCTCAGATGGAGCAGGAGGCAGGGCAGTTTGACTTTGATACTGTTTCGGACGGCGTTTGCAAAAAGCTTATCGAACGCCATCCTCATGTTTTTGGCGATGTAAGCATTTCGGGTGTTGACGATGTTTTAACAAACTGGGATGCAATCAAAAGAAAAACAAAAAAGCAAAAAACAACAACGCAGTCAATGCTAAGCGTGCCGAGAGAGCTTCCCGCTCTTATGAGAGCAACAAAGCTTCAGAAGAAAGCGGCAGATGTCGGTTTTGATTGGAGCGAAGTTACGGGTGCTCTCGATAAGCTTGAAGAGGAAATCGGAGAGCTCAGGCAGGCAATCAGCAATAACGATAAAGATAATATGGCGGAGGAGCTCGGAGATATTCTTTTCTCAGCCGTTAACGTATCAAGATTTATCAAAACCGATGCCGAAGAAGCACTTACTGCGGCAAGCGACAAATTTCTTTCAAGGTTTACCGAGGTCGAAAAGCTTGCGGCTGAACGTAATGTTGACATGAAGTCTGTCGGAATAGATGAGCTTGATAAGCTTTGGGATGAAGCCAAAGCAAATAAAATTTGAATATGAATACCGTGTGTATTTCATAAAATAGAAAAACAAAAAGATTGGAGTAAGAAAAATGAATAAGACAGAACTCGTAAATGCTATTGCTAAGAACGAAGGCATCGAAAAGAAGTGCGCAGAAAAGGCAGTTAACGCTGTTGTTGCAGCTATCTCAGATGCTCTTGCAGCAGGTGAAAAGGTTCAGCTTATCGGCTTCGGCACATTTGAAGTTCGTGAGCGCGCAGAAAAGGAAGCTCGTAACCCCAGAACAGGCGAAACAATCAAGGTTGCAGCTACAAAGGTTCCCGCTTTCAAGGCAGGCGCTGCTCTCAAGGCAAAGGTTGCAAAATAAGTTGATTTATTCATAAGGGGCTGCTTCACGGCAGCCCTTGAATTTTTAAAGGGGGATGAATATGCGTCTTGACAAGTATTTGAAAGTTTCAAGAATAATTAAAAGAAGAACAGTTGCAAACGAAGCATGCGATGCAAAACATGTAACGGTTAACGGCAAGGTTGCCAGAGCGTCGTATGATGTTAAAGTCGGTGATATAATCGAAATAACCTTCGGAGCAAATACAAACCGCTTTGAAGTTCTCAGTGTATCGGAGCATGCAACAAAAGAAAGCGCTGCACTTATGTTTAAGCAGCTTTAATTAATATAATAAAGAGCATAAACAAGCCTCCCTCAGCATATTATTGTGGA
The DNA here is from genome assembly GCA_045125175.1 of Acutalibacteraceae bacterium. GTDB lineage: Bacteria > Bacillota > Clostridia > Oscillospirales > Acutalibacteraceae > CAG-177. Next base: position 1,039 of record JBGVNA010000262.1, on the reverse strand, counting down.
AAAAGGGAGGTTATTTTTTATGGCAGATGAAAAAAGAGTTTCAGCGATGCCCCATAATCTTGTGCTTGAGGACAGGCGGCTTCTTACCGTTTCGGGTGTATCCGATGTAGACAGCTTTGACGAGGAAACAGTTATAGTTTTCACTGATTTGGGCGAGCTTACAGTTAAAGGCACCAATCTTCACATAAACCGACTTAGTGTTGAGGTCGGAGAGCTTACCGTGGAGGGTAACATAGGAGCTTTGATTTATTCCGATGATGCTCCGAAAGGCGGCGGATTTTTCAGCAGGGTGTTCAGATAAATGGATTATATTCAAGGGCTTGCAGAGCAGACAGAAATATTCTTCTATGCTCTTGGCTTCGGTTTTTTGCTTGGCATACTTTATGATGTTTTCAGAACTTTGCGTCTGATAATCTCAGGGTCAAAAAGCTTCGTTTTTTTTATGGATTTGCTCTATTTTACCGTGTGCGCTTTTTTGACCTTCTGCTTTATTATGGTTGCTGACAGCGGCAGGGTACGCATTTATGTTGCATTGGGAGAAATTCTCGGCTGGTTCATCTATTATTTTTCATTTGGGGCGATTGCACTTAAGGTCAGTAACGCAATAATTCGATTTTTCAGGAGAATATTTAAAGCAATTTCAATGCCTTTTAAACGTATTTTTAGCATACTTTGGCGAAAAATCAGTAAATTTGGTGATTTCAGCAAAAAAATAATAAGAAAAACCGATAAAAAAGTAAAATTTAACTTGCAAAAACATAAGGGTATAGTGTATAATTTAAACAGTTGTATTAAAAATAAAGATTTGAGAAAAAAAGGAAAAGGCTGATGACTGTAACAAAAAAGAAAAACAGAAAACACAGTATCATACTTGCGGTGCTTTTTGGTGCTCTGGTGTGCTATTTTGTTGCAACCTTAATCAGCCTCCAATCAAAGGTGAGGGCGGAGGAAAGAGAGGTTGCGGATTTGAAAAATTCATATCAGCAGCAGCTCGATGAAAATTCCGAGCTTCAGATGATTATCGATAGCGGTGATGAAT
>JBGVNA010000261.1:0-2559 GCA_045125175.1 Acutalibacteraceae bacterium | reverse complement strand
ATCTTCGCTGTCAAACAAAGCATCGCCGTCAACAACAATCTTGCCGCAATCTGCGGTTTCGAGGAAGTTGAGGCACCTGAGCAACGTTGTTTTGCCGCTGCCCGATGAGCCGATGATAGAAAGAACATTACCCTTTTCGAGAGAAAAGCTTATATCCTTGAGAACCTCGGTTTTGCCAAAGCTCTTTTTTATGTTACTGACTTCTAATATCGCCATAATTTAACTCCTGAAATAGCTCAGCTTCTTTTCTGCCTTGTTGAGAACAACCGTAAGAATACCGACAAAAACAAGATAGAACACACCGGTAAAGAACAATGGCCATATCATAGCCTTTGTTGCCGCAAGCTCCTTTGCGTTTTTGATAATCTCGCAAACCATGATGCAGTTTGCAAGAGCGGTATCCTTGATAAGGGTTATAATCTCATTTGACATAGGCGGAACAATGCGCTGAACAACCTGCTTGAGAATAATTTTTCTGAAAATCTGCGATTTGGTAAGACCGAGAACATAACCCGCCTCATACTGACCCTTGGAAATGCTTTCAATGCCGCCTCTGTAAATTTCGGAAAAATAGCAGGCATAGTTAAGTGTAAACGCAATCAGAACCGCAGTGATTCTTCCTGCATCGGCAATGCCGTATTCGATGAACATATATCGGTCAATCTGCCCGAAAAGCTGATAATCAAACAGCAGACCGGGCACATAATAAATGATGAATATCTGAAGCATCAGAGGAATACCTCGGACAATCCAGACAATCACCTTTGAAATTGATTTGACTGTTTTAAATCGGCTCATCGAACAAAAGGCTATAGGCAAACCAAGCGGTGCGCCGCAAAGCAGCGTCACCGCAAAGATAAGCAAAGATATTTTAAAGCCGTCGAACAAAAAAGCCGTGACTTCTAAAAAGGACATGTTAAAACTCCAATTAATATATCTTTAAAAATTATTTCTGGTCGGAGAAATCTGTGATAGCTGTGTTTGCAACGCCGTATTTCTCTGCAAGAGCTGCAATAGTGCCGTCTGCTGCAAGTGCTTCGAGCTGTGCATTAACGTTAGCTGTAAGCTCGCTGCCCTTCTTGAAGCCGATTGCATAATATTCAACATCACTTGAAAGTGCATCAACAACAGCAAGGTTTGCATAGTCACCCTTGCCGACATAGCTCTTTGCAAGCTGTGCGTCAACAACTGCGAAATCTGCTGTGCCTGCGCTGATTTCCGTGAGGCACTCTGTCTGCTTGATAAAGCCCTTGAAAGCGGTGCCTTCAAATGATTTTGCGTACTCTTCGCCTGCTGAGCCGCTTTCAGCAACGCCGAACTTTCCGTTGAGGTCAGCTGCGGAAGCAATGCCCGAATCAGCCTTAACAACAACTACCTGACGGTTTTCCATGTAGTTGTATGAGAAATCAACCTTTTCAGAGCGGAGAATGCCGTCATCATCAGCTGTGTTGCAGGTAAAGCCGTTCCATACGCAGTCGATTGTGCCTGAATTAAGGTCTGTATACTTACTGCTCCATTCGATTTCCTGGAAGATAACTTCATAGCCGAGGTTGCCGAAAACCTTTTCTGCAAGCTCTGTGTCATAGCCGATAAGCTTGCCGTTTTCGTCCTTGTAGTTCATGGGCTCATAAATTGTGTAACCAACAACGATTGTTCCTTTTGATTCGCTGTTGTCGGGTGCTGCGGTTGTTGTTTCGCCGTCTGTGTTACCGCCGCAAGCTGCGAGGGAGAACATCATAAGGCATGCGAGAATCAATGCAAAAATCTTTTTCATTGTTTTTTGCTCCTTTATTTTATTATTGTGTTATTACATTATCACACTAAAGCGATTTTGTCAATGACAAATTATCAAAAAGCAAAAACGGCGGGAGCAAAGCCCGCCGTTAAATTGTTTATGCCGTAGCATCCGTTCTGCTGTTATAAAGCTCGCTGTAAAATCCGCCTTTTTTCATAAGCTCGTCATGGCTGCCCTGCTCAACTATATTGCCGTCCCTCATAACAAGAATAACATCAGCATTTTTGATTGTTGAAAGCCTGTGGGCAACGATAAAGCTTGTTCTGCCCTGCATCATCTTTGTAAATGCCTTCTGAATTCTGATTTCGGTTCTTGTGTCTATAGACGACGTTGCCTCGTCAAGAATAAGCATGGGCGGCAGGCAGAGCATAACCCTCGCTATGCAGAGAAGCTGCTTCTGACCCTGCGAAAGCCCCGATGCGTCATCGGAAATAACGGTGTCATAGCCATTTGGCAATCGCTTTATGAAGCTGTGAGCATGAGAAGCCTTTGCCGCCTCGATAATTTCTTCATCGGTTGCATCGGGATTACCCATTGCAATGTTTTCTTTAACCGTGCCCTCTTTGAGCCACGTATCCTGCAAAACCATGCCGTAGCTCTTGCGAAGGCTTTCTCTTGTTGCTTTATTGATATCAACACCGTCAACGCATATTTTGCCTTCATCAACATCATAAAAACGCATCAGCAGGTTAACAACGGTTGTTTTTCCGCAGCCTGTAGGGCCTACGATTGCAACTCTGTTGCCGCTTTCAACCGAAAGATTA
>JBGVNA010000260.1:0-2397 GCA_045125175.1 Acutalibacteraceae bacterium | reverse complement strand
TGGCGGTGACTTGACACGCACTCTTCACTCCAAACCGAGTTTTCGGATTGGGGTGATTTTTTATGTGTTGGAGTTCCAACGCTACGTTGCTTATTAAAAGCAGCGAATATGATACGGATTATATGTAGGACAAGCTTTTGTAGCTTTTCAAAATAACAGCTCGTTTTCTATGGGTTCCCCTGGGAACGATACTGAACTGACAGTTCGTGTTTATAATGAAATAACAATAAGCGCACTCATCTTGCGGCAATCAATGCTGCTCGATGGGTGCGTTTTTGCGTGCGAAAAATCTTATATTATGTCGGCTCGTGCTCCTCCTTGACGAATTTTGAAATCAAAAAACAAATTTCAAAATTTTAAGGAGAAGCAAAAATGAAAGAAAGATTAACTAGAGAAGAAAACACAATCGGTAGATTTACAAATTGGGTAGATACACTCGCCCGCAGAACAAAGTACGCATACATAAAGAAGGAATCAAAGCATATTTCTCATGCATGTATAGATGATGTGCCCGAGGACGCATTTGCTGTTGAAGAGGTGGAAATCTCTTATACCTTTAGTGAGAGTGATGGAAAATTCGAGTTCGAAGCGGATTGGCTCATGCAGGCTTTTTCAGAGCTTAGCAAGACTCACAAGCGGTTACTTGAGCTTCTTTACGTAGAGGAGAAGACCCCACAAGAAGCAGCAAAAATATTGGGTTGCACGGTCGAGAACATTTATAATCAGCGTTCTAAAGCATTTAAGGTTATTAAAAAAATCAGAAAGGAAGGTCAGTCAAATGAAAATGACGAATGAACAGTTTAGAGAATTATTAATTAAGGCGCAGGCAGGCGATAACGAGGCTATGACAGATATCCTCGAAATGTATATGCCTCTCATTAACAAACACAGTTATGTAAACGGAAGACTTGATGAGGATCTTCGTCAAAATATTCTGTTGGAAATCGTTAAGAGCATAAAAAACATCGCTCCGTAAATTTTTTTCAAAAAACTTTTCAAAAAGTGATGAGGTTTTGATGTGGGACTTGCACTGTGTTTATGAAAGCATCCCAAATGCTTAACTGATCTTTGAAAACTGAATATCTAAAACATCAAGCACGTTACCTGCGTTAATTCGTGATGAGCGAGCAAGCCAAGCCTAAAAGGTGCGCCACGATCCTCGGCAAGAGGGGAGCGATAAAACGATATTTTAGGTGAAGCCGAATTACTATCGGCGGGGGGCCATGACAGGCGCAAGGGATAATCATACTTCAGTTAAAACGCTGCCTGCGGAGATCCCGGGGGAGGTGAGATTCCTATGGAGTTGGCTCGTAACCGACCGCTTGATGTAACAATTATTATCTAAAAAAGAAAGGAGTGAATTTATGGCAAGTTATTATAGACGGAAAAACGGAACATATTGTATCAGAGTTTCTAACGGAAAGCCTGGTGGAAAGCAAGAACTAGTATCTACTACTTATAAACCGCCGCAAGGGTTATCAGCAAGTGCAGCCGAGAAAGGAGCGAAAGAATTTGCGGAATTATTTGAAGCCGCAGTACATAACGGAATGTTTACGCCTGGCAGAAAACAGCGTGTTGAGCAAATTAATCCGTTCGGTGTTACCTTATCTGATTTCATAGAGCAGCATTATTATAAAAGGATAGAAATGCGTCTTTCTCCCAACACCGTTAGATTCTATACGTCTGTTATTGAACAGTGTATTCTTCCGTCATTCGGTAAGCTTCGCTTGTGCGATATATCATCAGCGCATCTTCAAGCCCTTATCGATTATTTAGCTACTTCCGGTTCCCGTGCAGATGAGTCGCAAAGCGAACCGTTGTCAGCTTCTACGGTAAAAAGATACGCAACCGTTTTTTCGTCTGTAATGACTGAAGCATTCAAAATGGGTTTGGTGGAAAAAGATGTGTTGCATAAGCAGTATATCGAGTATCCGAAAATCTATAAAAAGCAAATACAGGCCTACGATGATGATCACCCGAAGACCTTCTTTGAAGGATTGTTAAATGAGCATCCAAAAGTCAGAGCACTGCTACTGACATCATTGCTGTTAGGTTTGAGACGTGGCGAGGTTATCGGATTAATGTGGAGTGATATCGATTTCAAGAACAACTGTCTGACAGTGAATCGTAGTGCCTACAAAGTCAAAGGACAACCCCAGTCGGTTAAAATGCCAAAATCTAAAAACAGTATTCGAACAGTTTATTTTCCAGAAATTTATGCTGAGGCTCTTCGTGAATGGATGGAAGTTCAAGACAGAGATAGACGAGCAGCGGGAAGGGGGTGGAAAGAACAAGGTTTTGTGTTCACCAATGAAGTAGGTAATATGATAAATATATATCTGCTTTCGGAGTTGTGTTCCAAATATGAAGAAAAGTGTGGTCTAAGACACTTAAAAC
>JBGVNA010000259.1:0-4015 GCA_045125175.1 Acutalibacteraceae bacterium | reverse complement strand
TATTCAGACTGTTCGCCGATGAATATGTTATCTTGCATCTCTGCTATTTCTTTTGGCTGTTCGTTCTTTCAGCACTTTTTCAAGACCTTCTTTTGCCCAATCAGAGAGCTTGTCTTTTTCAAGAGTGCCGATAACATCCTGACGGTTGAACTGTGCGGATTCTCCGGTATAAAGATTTGTGCAGAAACAAGCAGTACCTCTTGAGTTTTCGGATGAACCGAAACCACCCGTACAGAGATATATCTGATTAACAGACATTCTGTATTCGGGTTTGAATACATCTGCGTTAATTACTACAACCTTATCTTTGATTGACTGGCTGTAATCAACAGGCTCGCAATCTTTGGCGGTAAGTGGTGTTTTATCAACGGAAATCTTTGCGTTTTCTTCCATAACTCTGTCGGCTTCTGATGCAATTCTTTCTGCAAAAATCTTTGCAAGTTCGGCAAAATCATCACCGATGAGAACATCGTTATATCTTGTGAAAATGCCGTTGTTTTACAACTTCACTGTTGTCAGACATATAAGTTCTCCTTTCTTTGGATATGAAAAATGCCGCAACCATTTAAAAAGGTTACGGCAGATTATTAAATATGATGTTTTAATTTTGTAGCGAAATCTTTATAATGTTGGCTGAGGATATAATCAATTACAGCTTCTTTTGGGATGATATAAGTACATCTTATATAAAATGTTTTAATATATTTACCTCTAATGATTTTTCTTGCAGAGTTAGGACAAATACCGCCAAGCATTTCACAAAATTGCGGTATTGTAACTAAGTCAGGATATTTGCGATATTTTTTTATCAAATCATTTTTTTCCATATAATTCTCCTTAAAAGTATTGTCAATGGCGGAGAATTAAGTTATAATATTTGACGTACTTAAAATCTGACTTAAGTAGGTTTGGTGTTGTTAAAATTGAATCGACCCCCGAACGACGCCGGGAGAGTAAAAATTTTATTCACGAATTTTTTGGGGTTTTCGAGTTAATAAAGGATTACGCACTGAAATTCTGGTGGTATATAAGGATTTTCGGAATTTTTTGTTCCTCTATATTCCTTTTGATGGTTGTGGTTTCCGGATGTGTTACATCACTCAAAATCTGGTGGTAGCAATACCGTACCGGTTCGACCCCGGTCACCGGCACCACTTTATCACGGGTGATTTGTCACCCGTGATTTTTTATTGAGCTGTTATAGTGAAATAACAATAAAAATGGCTTGTATGGGTAATGAACCTATACAAGCCATTTGATGATTTAAAAGAGTTAAAAAATTTTCTGTTAAGCGTTTTTTATGCTCTCGATAATAAAATCAATTAAAAGTTTGAACCAGCGCACAAGTGCGTTGAAAGCAACATTGAGCTTATCGAAAAACGATGTAGGTTTGTAAACGTCGGGGTCAGCATCCCAATTTTCGGTGTGGCAGTTTTCTTCGGTCATAGGGACAAGGGAATCAGCTTTGGTGTCATATACCATAAACTGACTGTATGGAAAATCATTGACAGTAAGCTGCCTGTCAGCGGATGCAACTTCATAAAGAATTTTTAATTCATATGTAGTCCAATTTGAATGGCTCGAGCCTTTGATGAACCATGTGCTGTCCGGGGTTAAGCATGTAGAAGCATCAATGAGCTTATCAGGTGAAATGTAGTGACCTTTACCCTCAGAAACTCTTTGAGCAATATATTCGTCAGAAAGTGTTTCATAAACGCTTGGTGTTGTAGCACCAAATGATGAACGTTTAACTGAAGCGAATTGATCGGCAACCATATCTGAGCTTGCGCAGATGGGGATTATCTGATATCCGTATTTTGAAATAACGCCGAAATTTGCTCCGCCATCCTTAATCTTTTGAATGAGTTCAGGAATTCTTCGGCGAACCTCTTTGTCATAATTGTCAAGTTTTTCAATAAGACCTGCATATTTTACTCTTTTTTCGCTGCCTTCTTCGCCAAAAACATAGTATTTTGCCGATTCATAATCCTCGGACGATACGCATGCCCAGTAGTTAGGCCATGTGTAGAAGGTTGAAAGCGCAAGAGCAGAGGTTGTGCCTTCAACAAGCTTGTCATAAAAAATATTTTCGGTTGTACTGATAACACCTTCAAGAAGACCTGTCTGAACCAACATGTCAATGGTTTCCATTATAAATTCATCAATGCTGAACAAGCCGAGACCTTCAACATCTCGAAGAATTCGCATAAGGGCAGGTGGGGCAACATCAAATTTCGCGCAGATAACCTCGCTGAGAATTTCTGCTCCGCCTACAACGCTGCCGTCAAATCCGATGCCCTGTATATCTTCAACGCCGTATTTTGAAACATAAGCCATAACAACGTTGGTACCGAGACATGTTGCGGCTATGCCAACCTTTTCACAGCCGGTTGTTCTTTTGATATCTTTAATAAATGAGTTGAAAACATCGGCGGTTTCCATTGGATCCAATCTCCAGTCATAATGGAACCAATAGTCATTCCATGCGAAATAGCCTTTGTCGCCCATCTGGCTGTTGTTTCTTTTGTTTTGCATCTGCTCTTTGCGGCTTTGAGATAAACCTGAGTTGTTGGTTACATTGCCGTTTTCATCAAGCAGGGAATCAGCAAAGATTTTACTGATTTCTGTTTCAAGACCTGCATAAAGGTCGTCCCAGTTATCTGTTGCCAGACCTTTTGCAAGTGCGGGAAGAAGAGATTCAGCCATTGATTTGTATAACTCGCTGTTATCTTTGCCGCTTTCACCCGATACGAGTTTTGCGAGATCGCGATAATGAAAAATCTTATTACCGTCCGCATCATAAAGTGCTTCTCCGTCGCCGGAAATACGGATAACGGGAATCTGACTTTTAGTTTCATTTACATCGACCCATGAAAATGCAGGTGATATGAGGCTGAATACGAGTACGACTGAAAGAAAAACCGAAATAAATCTTTTCATAACATTAACTTCCTTAAAATTAATAAATCATATATCCTTAAAATGAATTTTTAAATTCCTGATTTATAATTTTAGTCGAAACAGATTATTTGTCAACAGACAAAAGGTGCGATTAGTACAAAACAAACTTTGCACATTTAGGCTTTAATTTGTATAAAATACCAAAATGCAAGTTGAAAAATAGTAGTATACAATTGTTCCGGATTTGTTTGAATCCTGAAATATTGTTGTTTTTTTGATATCAAGTGAAATATTTATAATAAAATCCGTACTTATAGATGAGGGACCTCAAAGGAAAGGAGAGTTAAAATGAACGATGCATCAATAATAGAGCTTTTCTGGAACCGAGATGAAACGGCAATTATTGAAACGGATAAAAAATACGGAAGGCTGTGCAACAGTCTTTCTGTCAACATTCTTAACAACATATCCGATGCCGAGGAATGTGTTAACGATTCTTATTTAACCGTATGGAATTCCATACCGGAGGACAGACCTGAGCGTTTCTCTGCCTATCTTTGCAGGATAGTAAGAAATTTATCGCTCAAGCGCCTTGAATATAACACCGCCGGAAAGCGTAGCCCCGATTTACTTGCGTCTTTAGATGAGCTTGACGGTTGTATTTCTGGAAACGAAAATCCTGAAAATTCCTTTGATGCAAAGCTGTTAGGAAAATCTATAAGTGGTTTTCTGCGTATGCAGAGTGAACAAAGCAGAAATATATTTATCAGGCGTTATTGGTATTTTGAATCTGTCAAGAAAATAGCGGGGGATTATAAAATAAAAGAAGAAAAGGTATCTGTTATATTATTCCGGACAAGAAAAAAACTAAAAAAACACCTCGAAAAGGAGGGTTATAACGTATGAACTTAATTGTTGAAGCAGTTGGATTTATTGACGATGACCTTGTGGAAAATGTTTTTGAAAATGCATTGCCGAGGCGAAATTACGGCAAATATATCGTTGCTGCCGCCTCTTTTATTATTGTATTTGCTGTAGCTTTTGCAGGTGTAAGATTTATTGCTTTGGATGGTGGCGAACCGATATCGAAACCCTCATTACAATATTTCGGTGG
>JBGVNA010000258.1:0-4411 GCA_045125175.1 Acutalibacteraceae bacterium | reverse complement strand
ACAAGCTCTTTCTCAAAAGCTTGAAACATATAAAAAAATTGATAATCAACTCAGGCTTGCAAATGTTGACCTGAACAAGCTTAATGAAGAAATCGGCAGAGAATTTAATTCGTTGATTGACGGAGCATATAACAACGATTTATCAAATCTCAGCGAGGATAAGCTTTCATTTTCGGAAAAGCTTTCAAGAAAACAAATTTCACTTGATAAAGAGGTTGACTGTTCATCGCAGATTGCGGAGCTTCAGAGTGAAATTTCCGCATTGCAGTCAAGCTCAACTCCTACTGAAATTATTACTGCGGAATCAGCTGGATATTATGTGAGTAAGATTGACGGATATGAAAATATCCTTACTTGTGCGGATGTTGATACGCTTACTGCCGAAAAGCTTGAAGAAGCGTTTGATGCAGAAAAAGCAGAAGAACCTGCAGGTTCAATAGGTAAAATCATAGACGGATATAATTGGTATATAGCGGCTGTTATTGATTCCGCAAAAGCTTCAGAGATTTCGGGCAACAAAACCGTAGATTTGATTTTCAGCGATTCGGGTGAAGAAACAGTTTCAACCTACGTTTACTCAGTAAAGGCAATTGATTCCGAAAAATCCATTGTAATATTCCGTTGTAATCTTATGAACGAAGAGCTTGCAAGCCTCAGAATTGCAGACGGGAAAATTGTGGTTAATGATTTTACGGGTCTTAAAATCAGCAAGGATGCCGTAAGGCTTGATGAAAACGGTAATTCCGGTGTGTATGTGCGCCGAGGCAACATTGTTAATTTCAGAAGCTTGAATATAATATATTCGGAAGAGGAATTTATTATTGCTTCAAAGCCTGCTGACGACAGCGACATTGAGCTTGAATATACGCACCTGAAGCTTTATGATGAGGTTATTATCTCAGGAAAGGATTTGAAAGATGGAATGGTTATCGGATAATGAACGTTATTTCGCTATTGAAGAAAATCTTAAAATAATCAATGATGATATTGCGGAAGCGGCTGTTAAATCGGGCAGGAATCTTGATGATGTCAGCTTAATGGCAGTCACAAAAACCGTTGACAGCAGATTTATAAATCACGCAATCAGCCAAGGAATAAAGCTCATAGGCGAAAACAAAGTTCAGGAGTTTCTCACAAAAGAACCCGAGCTTTATCTTGAAAACTGCAATGCACATCTTATAGGTCATCTGCAATCAAATAAAGTTAAAAAGATTGTCGGAAGGGTTGATACCGTTCAGTCGGTTGATACGGTTTCAATTGCAAAGGAAATCGGTAAGCGTTCGCTTGAAGCGGGCATAACAACCAATATTCTGCTTGAGGTAAACGTCGGCAACGAAGAAAGCAAGTTCGGTTTTTCACAGGATGAAGTGTTTGAAAGAGCATGTGAAATTGCCGAAATCGACGGTGTTAATATCAAAGGACTTATGTGCGTAGCCCCGATTTGTGAAAAAGAAGCCGAAATTCGTGCAATTTTTTCAAATATGCACCGTCTCTTTATTGACATTGGAGCAAAAAAAATGGATAATATAAATATGAGCGTTCTCTCAATGGGAATGTCAGGTGATTACAAACAGGCAATACTTGAAGGCGCCAATCTTGTCCGCGTGGGTTCGGCAATTTTCGGCGCAAGGATTTACAGATAATTAAGGAGGATTTATCAATGGGCTTCAAAGAAAAACTTAAACAGTTTATTAATGTATCGGATGATGATTATATCGACAGTGCAGAATCTGCATATGAAGATGATTTTGATTTTGAACCTGCAGCATCGGCTCCCGCAGGCCGTCAGACACAGCAAGCAAGAACAGAAAGAACAACAAATGCATCCGCTAACAATGTTGTAAATATCAACACGTCAAAGCAGGGTGCGGGTCAGCCTAAGCCTCATGTTGTTTTTCAGAAGATTGACAGATTTGAAGAAGTTGGCGAGGTTGCAGATATTCTTAACGAAAAAAGAATTGTTATTCTTAACCTTGAAACCTGCCCCAACGATGTTTCACAGAGAATTATAGATTTCCTTTACGGTGTTGCTTATGCTAACCACGGCGATTTCAAAAAGGTTGCAGGCAGAGCATACATAATCACACCTTACAATGTTCCTGTTTCCGGTGAGCTTCTTGATGAGCTTAGCGGTATGGGCAGTGAACAGCAATATTAATTTTTGATGTGAGAGAGGACTGGTGAATATTATGCTCAGAACAGAACAGATTTTGAACGCAAAATTTACTCCCGTCAGCAAGGGTACATACAGCGCTGAAGAAGTTGATTCTTTCCTTAAGGTTGTTGCAGAATCATATGAAGGTCTTATGGGAGAGAAGAATGAGCTTATAAAAAAGATAAGCATTCTTGCCGATAAAATTGAAAATTATCGTAACGACGAAGAGGCTATTAAGCTTTCGTTGCTCGATGCTCACAGAATGGCAGAAACAATAAATAAAAATGCAAGCATAAAGTCAGAAACTCTTATCGGCGATGCCGAAACAAGAGCCCAGCTTATTGTTGACGGTGCAAACAGACAGTCTGCAAAAGCGATTGACGAAGCAAGAGAACAGGCAAAAGAAATCGTCGATAATGCAAGAAATGCTGTTGCATCGCTTACTGAAAGAGCTCAGAAAGAAACTGATTCTGCAATTGAAGCCGCTCAGGAAAAAGCAGCGGAAATAGTTGCAGAGGCTGAAGCTGAAGGCAAAAAAATTGTGGGTAACAGCAAAGAATTATATGAATTCTATACTGCAGAGCTTGAAAAAATTCAGGCTGCATCTGCTGAATTCAAGGCTGCTATGTCCGCTCTTTGCAATGAACAGCTCGGATTGCTCAACAATGTTCCTGAGATTAATATTCCTGAAATTGTTGAAGAAGCAGAAGAAGAGACTGTTGTTGAGGAAGCCGAAGCAGAGATTGAGATTGCTGAAGAAACCGTTGAAGCAGAGGTAGAAATTGCTGAGGTTGAAGAAGAAATTTCAGAAGATTTTGTTGAAGAAACAGAAGTAGCTGAAGAGGAAGAGCAGGTTGTATATGTTCCCGAAGAGCCTGCTGCAGAAGCAGATGAAGTTGAGGTCAAAGAGGTTGAGGAAGAAACAGCGGATGACGATGACCTGTTCAGTTTCATTGATGATATCAGCTTTGAGAATATAGCTTCACCCGAGTCAATTCCCGCAAGCCTTGATGATCTTATTCCCTCCGCACCTGTTGCAGAAGAAGTTCCTGTAGAAAACAAAGCTGCAGACGAAGCAGAGGTTGATCTTGATGAAGATGTTTTTGAAGGTTTCAAAATCGATCTTGATTCAATCGGACTTGATGATAACGGCGAAGATGACTCTGATGATATAACTTCACTTTTTGATTCGATGTTTGATGAATAATTTTTGAGAGGTTTTTATGTTTCAGGCAGTTTCCGTTGCAGTTATTGCGGTTTTAACCATTATTGATCAGCTGACAAAATACGCTGCTGTTATGACGGTTAAAGTTAACGGCCCAAAAGAGTTTTTGTTTGGCTTGTTTCAATTCAGGTATGTTGAAAATACGGGAGCAGCATTCAGTTCATTCTCTGATAATACAAAGCTTTTATCGGTTGTTACCGTAATAATTCTTATCGGATGTTTTATATTGCTTTTAAGCAAAAAAATCCAATCAATGTTTATGAATATTTGTCTTTTGCTTGTGATTGCAGGCGGTCTTGGTAATGTTATAGACCGTATATGGCACGGTTATGTTGTTGATTTCATTGAGCCGTTGTTCATTGATTTTGCTGTTTTTAACTTTGCTGATTGCTGCATAACCGTCGGAGCTTTTCTTATGATTGGATATCAGATTTATGAATTGGTTTCTGAACGAAAGAAAAAGGCTGAAAATAATGATTGAACCTATTAATTCAATTGAATATAATGAGCCTGTTTTTGTTATTGTTGATGAGGATAACAGCGGTGAAAGGCTTGATAAAATACTTTCAGGCATTCTTTGCGAATATTCGCGTTCATTTGTGCAGAATCTTTTTTCAGAGGGCTTGGTAAACTGCAATAAAAAGGCGGTATCCAAAAGCTTTAAACCAAAGTGCGGAGATGTAATTGAGTTTACTGTACCTGAACCGAAAGAAATTTCTCTTGAACCTGAAAATATCCCTTTAGACATAATATATGAGGATAATGATTTGCTTGCTGTCAATAAGCCGAGAGGAATGGTGGTTCATCCTGCCCCGGGTAACTACAGTTCAACCCTCGTTAATGCTCTTTTGTGGCATTGCAAGGGTAATCTGTCGGGTATAAACGGAGTTGTTCGGCCGGGAATAGTTCACAGAATTGATAAAGATACAAGCGGTTTGCTTCTTGTTGCAAAGAACGATACGGCACATGTTTCGCTTTCTCGTCAAATAAGTGTTCATTCTCTTGACAGAGAGTATCGTGCGGTAATTCAT
>JBGVNA010000257.1:0-4587 GCA_045125175.1 Acutalibacteraceae bacterium | reverse complement strand
TGCGGCGATATCTGATTTTGCAGGCTCGGTTACCATAGGTTTATTAAACGGAAGTGTGGCAGAAACTGTGATAAACATTGCGAATTTAGGCGATGATAAACAGACTGCGATTATAGGGTTAGCTGTTTCAATGCTTTCTGTTATTATCTGGGCGGTTACTGCATGGTGGTTCGGAATTCCTACAAGCGAAAGTCACGCCTTGATTGCATCGCTTGCCGGTGCGGGAATAGCAATCAATAACCGATTTTCAACAGTTGCTGTTGAAGCGTGGAAAAAAGTAATATACGGTCTGTTAATATCGGTTCTTCTGGGTGTCGTATCAGGATATCTGATTTCAAAATTTACGGTTAAACTTTTCAAGTCTCAAACAAAAGAAAAAAAGGATTTTATATTTAAAAAATCACAGGTGTATTCAAGCGCATTTATGTCGTTTATGCATGGTGCGCAGGATTCGCAGAAATTTACGGGGATTCTGATGCTGATATTGTTATTTTCAGATTATTCTCAAAGCAGAGATATTCCTTTCGGTATATTACTGTTGTGCCCTTTGTTTATTGCAGCAGGCACAGCAACCGGAGGGGAAAGGATAATTAAATCTGTTGGTACAGATATGCTTAAAATGAGAAAAGACCAAGGCTTTTCAGCTGACATAGCAGGGGCACTATGCTTGCTTGTTTCCACACTTATGGGGATGCCGGTGAGCACAACGCACACCAAAACTTCAGCCGTCATCGGTGTAGGTATTGCAGAAAATGTTAGGTCGCTCAATTGGAAAGTGGCGGGAGAGATGGTTGTGGCGTGGTTGGTTACATTTCCTGCATGCGGAATACTCGGATGGTTTATTACAAAGTTATTTTTGAGAATTTTATAAAAAAACCTGCGGAAATTTTCCGCAGGCTGATTGAATATTTATATTATTTTATTTTTTGTTTCGTATTCATAAACCCTAATTGCTGCTATAGCATAAAGCGGCACAAAAACAAAACCTTGAAATAGTCCGAATATTATTATTACAGCAAAAATAAAGATGCTTAATGCTGATGAAAAGCCCTTTTTTACCTCGCTCCATTTAACGCTCTGCCACGCACCGACTATAAGCACAACGGCGCAGGAATGAACGGGGATTCTTGCAATGATATCCTGAAATACAAAAAATATAAGACCTGTCAGCAATGATGCAATTACTCCGTTCAAAAGATTTTTTTTCTCTGTGATTTTCGGAACAGGCATGCAAGTTACAAAACCTGATGCACAGTTTATTATGCCGCTGAGAATAAAATCTGATTTTTTGCTGTTGTTCTGTAAAAGCATTAAAAAGCATATGAGATATAACGATATACCACAAACAATGGAATGTAACAGCGACGGTTTTGAACTAAGAATGGGAAGGAGAATAACGTCTTTATATTCAGAAAATGAAACAGCTCCGATCTCTCGGATTGAGGTAATCATGTCCGAGGGATTGAGAAATAAATTCAGAGTTGTTGTTATAATTAAAGCCATAAAAGCAGCACTGATTATTTTAGTTGTTTTTTTAAATTTCCTGGGAAACGTTATCATAATCACCATAACAATTGTGCCGTAAAGAACACCTCTCCAGTTAGGATGAAATCCAAGCGAGATATAAGATTCAATAATTTCTCTGTTTGTGTTTCCTGTTGCACCGATGCTGAAATAATCAGTAGTAAATAAAATTGTAACAGTAAGTGAACACAGAAGCATAATTGTTCCGATAACGGGGTTATCCGGAAGATTATCAAGCTTTTCCTTTGCTTTGTTGAAAAAAGGTCCTGAAAAAGCCAGAAGAAGTCCGCAAATTATAACTGAAAGCGAAGCTGTTGCAGATCCGAATTCTTTAAATGCAAATGTGATTATAAGAAAAGAAGCGTATGCAGGCATTTGTTTTTTTTCATCAACCGTGCCGCATATCAATGCAGCGATGCAGGCGAAAACTGCGCCGGTAAAAACGCCCATTCCCGCACATACAGCCATACTTAACGCAACAGGTAAAACGCTTGTCATAATACCTGCGGTTTCTTTTATTGAAAAAAAGGTTTTATTATTCAATTTCAATTCTCCTTTGAAATGCTCTGCATATTAGTTTACATTAAAATGAAAAACTATACAAGCGATTTTAAAAAACTTTTTAATAAACTATAGTAAAAAATATAATTATATGATAAAATAAAATGATTATATTTTACGGAGATGCAGATGGACAAGAAAAAAGTAAAAAAAATTGCTACATGGATTATCGTGCCTCTTATGGCTGCTATTTTTCTGCTAGATATTGCAACAGTGGCTATCGGAAACAATTATTGCCGCAGATACCCGGTTAATCAAGAGAATTTTTTATATGAAAGCGGTGATGACCGTATTCATTTTCTTAATACCGCCAATTCAGATTCCATTCTTATTGAAAGCAACGGAAAATTTGCTTTGATTGATTCCGGAGAGGGAAATAATAATCCCAGAAGAAAAACAGAGTATAAGGGATACGAACAGGAAGTAATTGACTATATCAAAAAGGTTTGCAGAAATAATGAAGGTGAGGTTTATCTTGATTTTATTCTCGGAACCCATTGTCATTATGACCATATCGGTTCGTATCACGCTTTGATATCGGATAGCGAAATTGGTATAGGCAAGGCTTATTTTAAAGAATTTGACCCTGAAATTGCAAAAGATTATGAAGTTGAACGCTGGAAAATTGATGATATATATAATCAGATTGTTTCTGATTTAAACGAAAGACAGATTGAACTTATAAATGATTTGCCGTCCGACCCGTTCGCATTCGGTGATTTTGTACTTCAGTTTTATAATACCGTAACTCCCAAAGAGCTTGCGGGAGAGGGAGAGAACGCATCAAGCGTAGGCGTTAAAATAATAAAAGGGGAAAGAGTTGCTTTCCTTGCTGCAGATATAACAGCTTCAACAGGGCTTGAAGATATTCTTGCCGGTGAGATAGGAGATGTTGATTTGCTGAAAATCGGTCATCACGGTTATTTCGGTTCATCATCTCAGGATTTTCTTGATGCTCTTTCGCCCGAAATTGCAATAGTTACAAACCAACTCGGCAAGGTTTATCCCAATGTTAAATGGAATCTTACCATGTCGGCAAAAGTGCCTTTTTATGCAACATATGATAATAATGGTATAATAGCCACAATTAGCGATAAGGGTGAAATTCTTTTGACTAATAATATACACTAATGTTAATCTTTTATTAATTTCATAATTAAGAAATTGACAAAATGATATTGAGTTGATACAATTGCATTCGTATTGTCAATGGTCAGTTGGCATTTATTATAAAGTATTTATTTGGATTGGTAAAACAAAATGAATTTAACTTGTTATGATTATTTGAAAGTGTGCGCTAAAAAAACAGGTGACTTTAATGCTGTCGTGGCATTCGGCAGTAAAATCAAGCTTTCAAAAATTATCAGTGATATAGATGCACTTGCGGCTTTTTTTAATTCAATTGGAATTGCCAAGGGTGATGCTGTAACAATTTTTCTTCCAAACGTTGTTCATGCTTTTACAACCTTTTATTCACTTAATAAAATCGGTGTAATTGCCAATATAGTGCATCCGCTCACTTCACCTGAAGGTCTTAAGGAAAGCATTGATTTAACAAAATCAAAGGCGATTTTTATTCTTGATATTCTTGCAGGTAAATATGCGGACGTGCTTAATGAAGCAGGTATTCCTTGCATCTTATGTTCAAATTCAGATTATATAATTGCTCCTGCCGTTCCTGCATTTAAAGTTTTTGAAAAAATCAAGGGCAAGGGGCTTGAAAATTATAAAAACTCGATCAAGTATTCAAAAGCAGTTTCTATCGGTTCAAAAAAATCGTCTGTTGACTGCCATGATGGTTCACAAATTGCTGTTTATCTTCATGGCGGAGGAACAACAGGTAAGAGCAAAACCATTATGCTGACTAGCAATAACCTTAATGCTCTTGCCGAAAAGCTTAATACACTTGATATTCCTCATAAAGCAGGCGATGAATATTCGCTTATGGTTTTGCCTATATTCCATGCATTTGGCCTTGGCATTGCAATGCATTTTCCGCTTACACACGGATTCACTTCAATTCCTATGCCTCAATTTAATGCGGAAACTGCAAATAAGCATTTAAGAAAACATAAGGTAACATTTCTTCTCGGTGTTCCCAATATGTTTAAGAAGATGATTGAGGAAAAGCATTTTGACGGACCTCACCTTAAAAATCTCAGGCTGGTTTTCTGTGGCGGCGATGTTCTTCCCGAAAGACTTGTTAAGGAATTTAACAGGATTGTTGCCAAAAACGGTGGTAAAGGCAAGCTCTTCCGTGGTTACGGTTTAACAGAAGTTTCATCTGTCTGCACCGTAAACACTTATGAGAACAACAGAGAAAACTCAATCGGTAAACCTCTCGGCGATATCATTGTTCAGATTTGGGATGAAATGAAAAATGAGCTTCCCGCAGGCGAAACAGGTGAAATCGTTGTAAGAGGAGATACAGCCATGCTTGGTTATTTCAACGGAGATAATACCGTGTTAAACGAAGGCGTCTATGTTGATAAAAACGGAAAC
>JBGVNA010000256.1:0-5252 GCA_045125175.1 Acutalibacteraceae bacterium | reverse complement strand
TCATCGAGCGTCTTGCAGCTTCAAGGTATTTTTCGTTCTTTGTAACAGCGTAAGCGTAAGATAAACAGCCTACATATATTTGAGTCCAGAGTCCGTCATTATCAGTGATGTTGGGTTTTCCCGTGTTAATATCACAATTTTGAATGTCACCCATGCCTGTTACATATCCGAGGGTTCTTACATATTTGTCTTCAACGAGATTGAAGCAGAAATCGGCCTTTTCTTCAAGTGTCATTTCTGTTTCGGTTATTTTGCTTACACCGGAATTTGTTGCAGTCCAGATAGAATCGCTTGCTGCAATTGCATCATTAATATCCTTTTCGCATGCCCATCTGGTAGCGGGAAGATATTTGCGTGAGCCGTTGTTGAGGATGATAAGTCCGGCTTCGGACGAAAGAATTACTCTGCCGTCATCGGCGAAACAGATATTATAGATTTCCTCCTCGGGAAGAGCGTTGATTTCGTTGTGACCAAACCAGTTGCACTTGCAGTCAAATATGTAGCAGCCCTTATCAGTGCCGAGCCAAAGGAAACCGAGATTGTTGTCGAATGCAATGCAGTTTATTTTGAATTCGGGCATTGTTGAATGTTCGGGGAAAACGGTCATCCAATGCTTTCTCTTGCCGTTTACAATGCTGATTGTTCTGTCGTTTGCAGAAATAATTTTTTCGTTATTGATTGCAAGCTTTGTTGATGCTACTTCGTTATGGAAGAATTTTACGAATTTACCGTCTTCAAGCTTGTAGAGTGCGTTTGCGGCAAGAAGATATACATTGTCAACACCGCTCATGTCGCAGACTTCTGCATCAAATCTCTGAAGCTCTGCGATTTTGCCGTCAACAGCAGTGTAAACGGTTTTATCCGCTGCAAAATAAACTGTTCCGTTTTTGGCAGAGAATAATGTTTTTACTGCACCGCATCTGAATGTGCCGAATGAACCGTCAGCCTTTGTGTAGTTGAGACCGTCATCCGTTCCTATATAAACTGTTCCGTCAGCACCGTTTGCAAGGCAATAAGCCTTATCGGATGCAAGCCCGTTGCCTGAACCGTAAAAGCTGCAGGTGCGCTGAGGGTATTTGTTGTTTTTGTAATAACCTTTTCTTTTCATGTTTATTCTCCTTTACCGAACGGTTATTGATGTTTGTATATATTTATCAGAATTCATTTCTCTGATTATAATTTTTCTTTCGCCGCTATCGCAGTCATCATCAATCGGGAATGTCCATGATGCAAAGCCGTTTGTGTCTGCCGATGTTTTGTCAAGACCGACACCCGAAGCGGTTTTATCATCGCTTTTATAAAATTCAATGGTGTATTTTGCATTGGGAGCACCTTGAATCATAACGGTTGCCGTGTTGCCTTTTATAACAGGGGTGGTTTTGGTAATAAGGATAAGCCCGTTGCTGATTTCTTCAATATTACCGTTTGAAACCTGCTTTTTTGTTGTTACGGCAGATGTTTCGTCTTTTGTTGTTGTTGCTTTTGTTTCAGATTCATCCCGAACATATTCGGTGGGAACAGGAGGAACAATGTGAACATATTCTGTTTGTTCCTTTTCGGTATTAAAAGAGGTGTTATAAGTGTAATCCGTGCCGTGAACTACAGCTGTTTCCGCAGTGCTTGGGGCGGTAGTCTGAGAGTCGCTGTCTTTGGCTTGACATGATGAAAAAACTGTTGTTACAACAGAAAATATCAGTACTGTTGCAGATAACATTTTAAATTTGTTATTCATTTTATTCACCTTAAACTTTTATTGAAATTTCTCCCGAAGAGAGAATATCATTGCTTCCGTCGGCTTTTTTTACAATGAGGTTGCAATTCCCGTTTATACCCTCAACGGTTGCTGAATATTCTTTATTGTTTTTGTGATAAGTGATATTTCTTCCGATAATAAAAAGCCGTTTGCGATATTCGTTGAGAATACAGTTGTTGTCCGGATGGGCTGTGTAGTCAAGAATGCTTTGAGCAATTTCTTCTGCAAGCTCGATTTTGCTGCAGTCTATGTTAACACTGCCTGCAATTTCAAGTTCATCGGGAAATTCTTCTGTGGTGAGGTTTATGCCTATTCCCAATGCTATATAAAGCTTACCGTCGCATGAAAAGCGTTCGGTTAAAATTCCGCAGACCTTATGTCCGTCAATAAAAACATCATTAACCCATTTTATTTTTGGGTCTGCGCCAAGCTTTTCAAGGGATTTACAGACTGCAACCGCAGCTGCGGGCGTAAGCAACTCACAGTCTGACGGAGCGGAAAAAACGCAAGTCATATAAAGTCCTGTATTTTCAGGCGAAAAAAAGCTTTTGCCCTGTCTGCCTCTGCCTTCTGTCTGACTTTCGGCAATTATGAGTGAAGGCATAGGAAGGTATGCTGCGTTTTCTTTTGCATATGTATTTGTTGAATTAACCGTTTCTAAAAAAACTTTATTCATATTTTGCATTTTACTCAATCCTAAACAGAATTAAATTTATTCTATCATACATTTTATTCATTTTCAATCATTAATTAAGTTAAATTTATGTTGACAGTTACAAATAAAAAAGGTAAAATTTAAGGCATGAATGTGCATGGGAGTGATAGCTTGAAAATTTTGCAAAAGGGCTTTAATTATTCTCAGGACGGCCCCGGTAACCGCCTTGTTTATCATCTGCAGGGCTGTAATTTTTCTTGCAAATGGTGCTCCAATGCAGACAGTATTCCGCTTGACAATCCCAACGCAAAGGATTATTCGGTTGATGAGTTGTTTGATGAAATAATGCGAAGCAGAATGATGTTTTTTGATGGCGGCGGAGTAACCTTTACAGGCGGCGAAGCCTGTATGCAGATTAATGAACTTACAGTGCTTCTCAGAAAGCTTAAAGAAAACGATATTCATACTGCTATTGAAACAAACGGCTCAATTCCGGCACTCAAGGATGCAGATGAATATATAGATTACCTTATTGTTGATTTGAAGCATTATGATGATGAACAACATAAAAATTGGGTTGGTGCTTCAAATGTGCTCGTCAAAGAAAACATTGAGTGTTTTTTTGAGCGGGGCAGGCAGCTACATATAAGAATACCGGTTATCAACGGCGTAAATAACGATCCGTCAGGTTTTGCGGAATATTTCAGCGGCTTTGATACTTCAAATGCAGTTTTTGAATTCCTTGCCTATCATGAATACGGTAAAGATAAATGGAAAGGCAATTATCAGATTGAAAACGGTTTTGTTTCGGACGAAACAATAAAAGAGTTTACAAAAAAATTTAATGAATACGGCATGAAAACAGTAGCTACTTAAGGAGAAAATATTATGAACAGTATTCTTGACAGCAAAAAAATAACAGAAATGGCAAAAAAGCTTTTTGCAGAAAAAAGAGCAGGCAACCGTCTTGACGGTTGGTTTATAGCCAAAGAGGCTGAGCTGCGCCTTGCAAAAGAATTTGAGGGAGAAAATGAAGAGGTCAAAAAAGCTCTCATTCTCAGAGAAATTGTTAAAACAATCCCTGTTTATCTGAGTGATTATCAGATTTTTGCAGGCACGCAGGACGATGCTTTTGCACGAAGCTATGCACTTATAAACCCCGCTTTTAAGGTTGAAGAATTCAGTGGCTACTGTGACCCGGCAGCGGTTTTCTCGGATATTGAACCCAATGATGAAATTACTGCGGAAAGAATAGAAGCTGCGAGAAATGAATTTGCAAAAACCGAATATGCCGAAAAGCTTGGCGAAGTTTACGGTAAAAACGAATGCTACACAAAAGAGGTTATCTTCTTCTTTGAGCAGGTAACGGGTCATCTTATTCCCGATATGCGCTTTGTTGTCAAATACGGCGTTAAAGAAATGCTTAAGAAAATCGAGGGCAAGGAAGGTAACGGCTATAAAGCTTTTGCAATTGCTCTTGAGAGCGCAATAATTCTTGCAAACCGTTATGCAGACCTTGCTGCGGAACAGGCAAAAACCGCTTCGGAAGAGAGAAAATTGCAGCTTGAAATCATGGAAAAAACACTTCGCAAAGTGCCCGAAAAAGGTGCCGAAAACCTCTATGAAGCAATTCAGGCATTTATTATAATGTGGCAGATTATGTGCCTTGAGCAGACCCCCAACCCGTTTGCATTCTCGGTTGGCAATGCAGACAGAATTTTCGAGCCCTACAGAAACGGTCTTGACCGTGAATCGGCAGCCTCTCTGTTCAAGCATTTCCTCGTTTTCTTCAATGTTGCAGACAGAAGCTGGGCTATTTCGCAGAATATTATCGTCAGCGGAAGAGGTATCTGCGGCAATGACCTCACGAATGAAACTACATATGCTCTTATGGATGCGTATTACGATATGAATTTGCCTCAGCCTATTCTTTCTGTTAAGCTTCATAAAAATACCCCTGCAAAGCTTTATGAGGAAATGGGCAGATTCCTCTTTACTCCCGGTGTGCTTACCCCCTCATTCTTTAATGATGATTCGCTTTACAGTGTTCTGTCATCAAAGGGTGTTGATGATGCGGATCTTGCCGATATCTCAATTGCAGGCTGTCAGGAGCCGCTTGTTATGGGTAAGGATAACGGCAACACAACAAACAGCTGGCTCAACCTTCCTAAAATTCTTGAAATGACTTTAACAGGCGGCGTTTCAACAATTACAGGTGAAAAGCTTGTTGATGTTGAGCCTTGTTCTCTTGAAAATGTAAGAGAGGCATTCTGGAAGAATGTTGAACGCTTTGTGGCTGCAATGGGCGAGGCTGCAAACGGAGCTTCCGCTGCTCTTTCAACGCAACGTGTGCCCTTCCTTTCTTGCCTCATGGGAGGGCTTGAAAACGGCATAGATGCAAGAGATATAAATGCACAGGGAACAAAATATAACGGCAGCGGCTGCCTTATCCATGGCGTATCCGTTATTGCTGACAGCTTTGCGGCAATTGATAAACTTCTTGCCGAAAGACCGCAGGATGCAGATAAGCTGGTTGATGCTCTCAAAGCTGATTTCAAGGGATATGAAGATTTAAGAGAATTCCTGCTTTCTGCAGATAAATTTGGAAACAACATTGAAAGCGTAGATAAAGAAGCGGGCGAAATCGCATCAAAGGTTGCTGATATTGTCGCTTCAACGAAGAACTATCTCGGCAATTCTTTCCGCCCCGATTTCAGTTCACCGTCAACACATCTTCTCTACGGTTACTGGGTTGGCGCAACGCCTGACGGCAGGAAGTCCAGAGATATGCTCGGCTACGGCGTTGACCCTCTTTACGGTAGCGCGGAAAACGGTCTCGGCTTC
>JBGVNA010000255.1:0-9496 GCA_045125175.1 Acutalibacteraceae bacterium | reverse complement strand
AAGATATGGGGCAAATCCTGCTCTGTTGTTGTTATGCAGCGGGGATTTTTGCACTTGACAACATCCTTTATCTGCATAGGAAGAGTGAGCTTCTTCTTTTCGCAAAGAACCTCATTCTTTATGATGTTAACCGTTATATCGGAATCAATATATCCGAGAACATCAAGGTCAAGGCTGAGCTCGGAATCGATTTTAATAATATCCTTTTTGCCCATCTTTTTGCTCTGAACATTCTTGATTATAGCAACTGTGCAATCAAGCTTATCAAGCTCAAGGTTATGATAAACCTCCATGCTCTTGCCCGCCTTAATGTGGTCTATTACAACGCCGTTTTTGATAGAATCAATATGCATTTATTCCACCTCCAGCAGTTTAAGAATGAGTGCCATGCGTATATATTTGCCGTAAAGCGCCTGCCTGAAATAGCAAGCTCTGGGGTCTGCGTCAACAGAAGTATGAATCTCATTAACTCTGGGCAGCGGGTGAAGAATTGAAAGATCACTCTTGGCACTTTCAAGCTTTGCAGGGGTAAGAATATAGCTGTCCTTAAGGCGAAGATAATCCTCCTCGTTGAAGAAACGTTCACGCTGAACTCTCGTCATATAGAGAATATCAAGCTCGGGCATTACCGCTTCAAGATCTTTTGTTTCGGTATATTCTATGCCGTTTACATCGAGATAATCTTTCTTAAGATAATCGGGAAGCTTAAGCTCGTTTGGTGAAATGAGGACAAATTTTATACCGGTATATCTCGAAAGAGCTTCAATGAGTGAATGTACCGTTCTGCCGAATTTAAGGTCGCCGCACAAACCGACTGTCATGTTATCAAGCCTGCCCTTTTCGCGCTTGATTGTAAGCAGGTCAGTGAGAGTCTGTGTGGGGTGATTATGTCCGCCGTCACCCGCATTGATAATGGGTACGGTTGATGCCATTGACGCAACAAGGGGTGCTCCCTCCTTGGGATGGCGCATGGCGATGATATCGGCATAGCAGCTGACCGTTCTGACGGTGTCTGCAACGCTTTCACCTTTTGCCGCCGAAGAGGAATTTGCCTCTGAAAAGCCGAGAACACTGCCGCCGAGCTCATACATAGCCGCTTCAAAGCTGAGACGTGTTCTTGTTGAAGGCTCAAAGAAAAGAGTTGCAAGCTTTTTATATCTGCATTTTTCCTGATAAGCCTCGGGGTGAGCTATTATATCTTCTGCAACTGCGATAAGCTCATCGATTTCTTCTGTTGAGAGCGAAAGAATGTCTATAAGACTTCTCATTTTGCTCCCCCTATCCAGCTTTCGTCGGAGGGGTTATTTCTGAAAGCAATAAGACGGGCAACATCTTCGGGCTTAATGTAGCCTGTTTCTGCTGCAACTTCTGCTATAACATCAAGATTTGTAAGGCTGATATTCTTAACGTTTGCTGCTGCAAGACGGTCAAGACCCTTCTTCATGCCATAGGTAAAGATGCTTGCAATACCGAGCACTTCTGCACCTGCTTCACGGAGAGCTTCAACAACCTCGATAACACTGCCGCCTGTTGAAATAAGATCTTCGATAACAACTACCTTCTGACCCTTTTCAAGCTTGCCTTCGATCTGATTGCCTCTGCCGTGATCCTTTGCGCCTGAACGAACGTAACCCATGGGCATATCGAGCATATGTGCTGTGATAGCTGCATGAGCGATACCTGCAGTTGAAGTACCCATAAGAACTTCAGCTTCGGGATAATGATTTTTAACGATTTCTGCGAGGCCCTTTTCAACATCAGTTCTTACAGCGGGAGCGGTAAGAGTAAGTCTGTTATCGCAGTAAATGGGGCTTTTGATACCGCTTGCCCATGTGAAAGGCTCTTCGGGGCGAAG
Source organism: Acutalibacteraceae bacterium (assembly GCA_045125175.1). GTDB lineage: Bacteria > Bacillota > Clostridia > Oscillospirales > Acutalibacteraceae > CAG-177. The sequence goes on along the minus strand of JBGVNA010000255.1, from coordinate 7,641 downwards.
AAATACGGCTTTGATTGAGAGTAAGTCTTTTGCAATAAGCTTTTCCATTTATAAAATCCTCCTGAGAATTATTTTAATTTTTGGTAACTGCTGATTAAATCGGGTTGCGATTATCAGCGAGATAGTTTTTTGTCAGAAATGTCAAAAAACGCAAGCAATACTTTGTGTATTAACGAGTATTTTTGGCGTTTACGACGGAAAAATAGCCACTGAGAATTGTGACTTTGATTTAATCAGCGGTTACTTTTAACCAACAAATTCAGCTACGCATCTTCTGTAAGCTGCAACGGGGTCTTCCGCTGCCGTGATGGGTCTGCCGACTACGATATAGTCCGAGCCGAGCTCCTTTGCCTTTTCGGGAGTTGTAACTCTTACCTGGTCGCCGATATCGCCGTCTGCAAAACGGACACCGGGAGTAACGGTGATAAACTTTGCACCGCATCTGTCATGAACCTTGCCGCTTTCAAGCGGTGAGCAAACAACACCGTCAAGACCTGCCTTCTCGGCGTTTGAAGCATAGTGCATAACAACCTCATCAAGGGGCTTATCAATAAGAAGCTGCTCTCTCATTCTCTCTTCGCTTGTAGAAGTGAGCTGAGTAACCGCAATCAGAAGAGGTCTTGTTCCGTCGGGTCTTGTAAGACCTTCAAGGGCAGCCTGCATCATTTCAATTGTTCCGCTTGCATGAAGATTTGTCATATCAACGTCAAGGCCGCTGAGAACGCTCATAGCCTTTTTAACCGTGTTGGGGATATCGCAAAGCTTGAGGTCAAGGAAAATCTTGTGGCCTCTCGCCTTGATTTCCTTAACAATCGAGGGGCCTTCGGCATAGAAAAGCTCCATACCGATTTTAACATAAGGCTTTTCCTCTGTGAACTTATCGAGGAAATCCATTACTGCCTGCTTGCTGCTGAAATCGCAAGCGATGATTACGTCTTTACCCATTGTGTGCACATCCTTTTATATCATTTAAATTTTTAATACCGTATTTAGCCATGACTGCCGGGAGTTCTTCAACAATTTCCTTACAGACATAGGGGTTTATAAGGTTTGCCGCACCGACCTCAACAGCCGTTGCACCTGCCATAATATATTCGATAACATCCTCTGCCGTTTCAACACCACCCATACCGATAACGGGAATTTTAACAGCCTGACTTACCTGATAAACCATTCTTACGCCAACGGGCTTTATTGCTGCGCCCGAAAAACCGCCCATTTTGTTGGCTATGACAGGCTTACCCGTTTTAAGATCAATTCTCATGCCAAGAAGAGTGTTGATAAGACTCACGCCGTCTGCACCTGCTTCTTCGCAAGCCTTGGCGATTGAAACAATATCGGTAACATTGGGTGAAAGCTTGATGATAACAGGCTTTGCCGTTACCGCTTTAACGGCTTTTGTTACCTCTGCAGCAGCTTCGGGTGATGTGCCGAAGCTCATGCCGCCGCCGTGAACATTGGGGCAGCTTATATTAACCTCAAGCCAACCGACCTGCTCTTCTTTATCAAGCTTTTCGCAGGTGTAAGCATATTCATCAAGCGAAAAACCGCTTACATTTGCCATAACAGGCTTTGAAAAGCATTTTGCAAGCTTGGGAAGCTCTTCTGAAACAACCTTTTCGACGCCGGGATTCTGCAAACCCACGGCATTAATCATTCCTCTTTCGCATTCTGCTATTCTGGGAGTCGGATTGCCGAAGCGGGGATTTTTTGTTGTTCCTTTGAATGAGAAAGTTCCGAGGCAATTGATATCATAAAGCTCTGCGAACTCATAGCCGAAGCCGAATGTACCCGATGCGGGGATAACAGGGTTATCGAGTTCAATTCCGCAAAGGTTAACCTTTGTGTTTACCATATTATCTCCTCCCTTTCAAGCACAGGGCCGTCCCTGCAAATTCTCTTATAGCCGTATTTTGTTTTGCATGAGCAACCCATGCATGCACCAAAGCCGCAGCCCATACGCTCTTCAAAGCTGTACTGACCGCTTGTTGCGGCAATTTTTTCAATCGCCCTGAACATAGGCATCGGGCCGCAGGTGAAGAAATAATCATATTCAAGATCTTTGAGTACATCGGTTACAAATCCCTTTGTTCCGTATGAACCGTCAACGGTTGAAACATAAACCTTTGCACCGAGAGCCTTGAATTCTTCTTCATAGAAAATCTCATCTTTTTTATTGAAGCCGAGAATAACCGAAACTTCCTTGCCCTCTGCTAAAAGCTTTTTGCAAAGATTATACATCGGAGGCACGCCTACGCCACCGCCGATAAGCACAGCCTTTTTGCCGCACTTGGATGTATCAAATCCGTTTCCGAGGCCGCAGAGAACATCAAGCTTTTCACCTGCAGCAAGCTTTGCCATTACCTCTGTTCCATGACCTACAACTTTATAAATTATTGTTATTGTTTTTTCGTCATAATCGCAGATTGAAATGGGTCTGCGAAGATAAAAGCCGTCAAGCTGAATATTGATAAACTGACCGGGTGCTGTGATATGCGAGGTTTCACCCGAAAGCTTCATCTCATAAATATCCTTTGTCAAGGGTTTATTTTCGATTATTTCGTATATTCCCCTGTTCATCGCTTTTCTCCTTTCTTCCATGCGATTTCGCCGCTACTAACCGTCATAAGGCATTCGCCGAACACCTCATAGCCCTCAAAGGGCGTTGCCTTTCCTTTTGAAAGAAAATCATCGGGATTAATTGTATATTTGCTGTTCAGATCAAACACGGTGAAATTTCCGTTATCAATCGAATTGTCAAATCCGAAACGTTTTGCGGGATTGGTACTCATAAGCTCAATGAGCTTGTCCAATGTTATGATATTCTTTTTCACAAGGTGAGTATAGAGCAGAGAGAATGCAGTTTCAATACCCACTATTCCCATTGCGCTCTTTTCAAGACCTCTGCCCTTTTCCTCGGCGGAATGGGGCGCATGGTCGGTTGCAATCATGTCAATCGTTCCGTCGCAAATACCCTCAATAAGAGCAAGTCTGTCGCTCTCGTCACGAAGCGGCGGATTCATTTTAAATCTGCCGTGCTCCTGCAAATCCTTATCGCTGAGAATAAGATAATGAGGCGCTGTTTCGCATGTTACGTCAACACCCGCAGCCTTTGCCTTGCGGATAAGGTCAACACTCTCTTTGGTTGAGATATGGCATACATGATATGCACAGCCCGTTTCAGCCGCAAGCTTCAAATCACGCTCAATAGGTTTCCACTCACTCTCGGAGCAAATTCCTCTGTGACCGTGCTCGGCCGCATATTTGCCTGCATGGATATATCCGCCGTTAAGAAGCGAATTATCCTCACAGTGGGCAACAATCATTTTGCCGAGAGATTTCGCAATTTTCATTGCCTCTCTCATCATTTCTTCGCTCTGCACGCCCTTGCCGTCATCTGAAAAAGCGCAGACATAAGGTGCCATTGCCGCCAGATCGGAAAGCCTTTCTCCGCTTTGGCCGACGGTTATTGAGCCGTACGGCACAACCCTCATTACAGCACCGTTTCCGATAAGCTCAAGCTGCTCATTAAGATGCTCCAAACTATCGGGCACGGGGTTGAGATTAGGCATTGAGCAAACGGTGGTATAGCCGCCTCTTGCGCAGGCACGGGAGCCTGTTTCAATGGTTTCTTTATAAGAAAATCCCGGCTCTCTGAGATGAACATGAACATCAATAAAGCCGGGAAAAACAGCACAGTTATTAAATTCGAAAACGGTATCCGAGGCACCGCCGATGACGCCGCCTGAAACACTAATATCAGCAGGGGTTCCCTGCCCGTTTATTTTACAGCCTTTTACAGTAAAGCTCATGGTCAAACCCTTTCATTAATTACTTAATTTAGTATACCATATTAAAAGAAAAAGTCAACATCAAAAGCAAAAATAGAGCGAACAAACTTTAGGTTTGCCCGCCTGAATTATTTGCAAAGAATATCGCTCTCAATATATCTTACGCCAAGATCATAGAGCCTTTTTGCTTTTTCAATTGTATTTACCGTCCAGAAAGACACGCCGATACCCGCATCAACCGCAAGTTTGATGGAATCGGCATCATTTTCGTCATAGTTGGGAGAAAGCCATACATTTGAACCGATTGACTGGGCCTCCGCAATCCTTTCGGGTGTTATTTTGCCGATAAGATACCAAAGCTCAATACTGCTGTCAATTTTATTTATCGCCTTAAGCTGTTCAAGGTCAAACGAAATCACGATTGCGCTTTTTTCAAGACCTCTTTCCTTAACGGCATCAACAACCGTGTAAAGCAAATCATATGTATCGCTTTTGATTTCAATCTGCGGGCGGGTATTTGTGCCCACAAAAACATCAAGATATTCTTCAAATGAACAGATTTTAAGGTCATCATATGCCCAGAAATTTGCACCGTGCTTATACGTAAAGCTTCTGACTTCATCATAGGTAAAATCTCTGATATCACCCTTCTGGCAAAACAGTGAATCAACCGTATCGTTATGAAGAAGCACCCACTTATTATCCTTTGTGAGTCTTATATCGCATTCTGCGGTATAATAACCCAATTCAACAGCCTTTTTATATGCAGGCAAACTGTTTTCGGGTGCAACTGAGCAAACACCTCTGTGGGCTGTGAGATAAACCGGGTCATCCTTTGTACCTATTCCGTTTTCGCTGAGCGATATGCGTGTTTGGGGCTTATTGGTCATTTTATAGATATGAATAAACGGCAGTGCAGGACATTTGAACACGGGAACCAGCACTTTTGATATAAGCTTATTTTTAACTGAAAGCATAAAAGATCTCCTCTCGTTTTTTTCATAGTTATGGTACATCAAACAAAAGGAGATGTCAATCAAATTATTTTAATTCAGTGTTTAATTTTTTGCTTGTTGATTTCACTATAAAATACACCGAAAACCAAATAATAAAATATATTATCACAAAAATTGCCGTAAATATTCCGATAACTTTCCAATCGAACGGTATCCATGAATTAGCAATATAACACAAGCTGTAAGCAAAATAGAGCGTTGTAAAATGGCAGAGCAATGATTTTGCAATCGGCCATTTTTCTATCTGATTGAAAACACTTGCTCCCGCCTGAACAAACGCCAACAGATAAGTTGAAACAATTGAAATCAAGACCTCTGCACCTCTGAGAGAAAAGTTATCCAATGTTTCGGACAGTATAAAAAATACTATGCCCGCAACAACAGGTCCGAAACCGCCAAACATTAACCCCCTGCGCAAAAAATCCTTCATATATTTATTCATTATCTGACACCTAACCTTTCTTTAACCGATTTTAAATTTCGCCTCGAAACATAATCAGAGTAACCGTTTTTGAATATTACCGTCAGTGCGCCGGCAAACGACACATCAAATTTTTTGATTTCTCTTATATTAGCAATGCACGACTGATTGATTTTAACAAAACTGCCGTCAAGTATTTCTTCAAGCTGATACAAACGAAGCTTCATGCGCAGTCTGCCTTTCTCGGTTATTGCATATACATTATTATCTTCGCTAATAAAACAGCAAACCTCTGTGGGTCTGATTTTATATACTTCGCCTCCGGCATAGCCGATGAACTCGTTGGCATTATTTTCAACAAGCTTTTCTATTTCATCAACAAGCTTTGTTCTTTTATGTGCAAATATCAAAACCTCCTCTTCATGTTCTGTGCTGATTTTAGTGATGCATTTCATAAGAAGCCTCCTTACAACTGCATCATATACTCAAACCTTTCATTTTTCAAGAGTTTTGACGTGTTCGGTAATTTTCAAAAAGTATTCGGCAAAAAAATCAAAAAATTTTCAAAAAAAGTATTGACAAACTGAATTTCAGCAGTTATAATAATGCTAACGATAACGATTATCGTTAGCGAAAGGAGTGATATGATGCAGGCACAACGGCGCAGTAAGCAGCGCGATGCGATATTAGAAAATCTGTGTTCCCGCTACGACCACCCCACTGCGGAAGACCTTTATTTTTCGCTTAAGCCTCAAATTCCCGCTTTAAGCCTTGCAACGGTTTACAGAAATCTTGCTCAGCTTGAAGACGACGGAAAAATAATCAGAATCGGTTCGGGAGGAACAGCAAGGTATGACGGCAACGTTAATCTACACTATCACCTCACCTGCCTTGGCTGCGGCGGAGTTTTCGATGTTTTTCTTGAAAACGACTGCGGTTTATGCAACAAGGCATCCGAAGTTTTTGACGGAAAAATAATTTCACACTCGGTTTTATTTACAGGCTACTGTTCCGCTTGTAACAAGCAAGTCGGATAAGTATAAATTAACAAAAAATATTTTTATATTACGGAGGAAAAATGTTATGAAAAAGTTTGTATGCTCAGTTTGCGGTTATGTTCACGAAGGCGACTCAGCTCCCGAAAAATGCCCTGTTTGCGGTGTTCCCGCATCAAAGTTCAACGAGCAGGTTGAAGGCGAAATGACCTGGGCTGCTGAACACGTTGTAGGCGTTGCAAAGGGAGTAAGCCAGGAAATCATTGACGGTCTCAGAGCTAATTTTGAAGGCGAATGCTCGGAAGTCGGCATGTATCTTGCAATGGCAAGAGTTGCTCACCGTGAGGGCTACCCTGAAATCGGTCTTTATTGGGAAAAGGCAGCTTATGAAGAAGCAGAGCACGCAGCAAAATTTGCAGAGCTTCTCGGCGAAGTTATCACCGACAGCACAAAGAAGAATCTTGAAATGAGAGTTGATGCCGAAAACGGCGCAACAGCAGGCAAGTTTGAACTTGCAAAAATGGCTAAAGAGCAGGGTCTCGACGCTATCCATGACACCGTTCATGAAATGGCTCGTGACGAAGCAAGACACGGAAAGGCTTTCCAGGGTCTTCTTGAGAGATATTTCGGTTAAGGCTTCAAGAGAGGGCACTACACCCTCTCTTTTATTTATAACCATGACGTATAATAAGGAGGATTAAAAATGAAAAAGTATTTGTTAATTTTGGCTTCTGCAGCACTGTTTACAGCTTTACTTGCAGGCTGCAATTCAGAAACAAGCAATCCCCCGCCCGTTGAAACAACAACAGCATCTGCGATTCAGACAACAGCTGCAGCAGAAACAGAAAAAGAACCCGATGTTCAGTCGACGGTTGAAGAAAAAGAAGTTCAGAACACCAAAAAAGTTACTGAACAGACAAAAAACAACAAACCAATTGAAAACAGCAAAAAAGCTGATAATCCGCCCGTATCAACCTCAAAAGATACAATTGTTAAGGTAAGCAAAGATGATGCCAAGAAAGCGGTTCTGGCTCATGCCGGTCTCGCAGAATCGGATATAAAATTTTATAAATCCGAGCTTGACAGAGAAAGAGGTGTCCTTGTTTACGAAATCGAGTTTGATTCCGGTAAATACGAATATGATTATGAGGTTGATGCAGACAGCGGCAAAATAATCAAATCCGAAAAAGAATTCAGAGATTGATTCATAAAACGAATTAAGTTTTTCCGAGAGGGAACGGCGCATGCTGTTCCCTCTCTTTGCGCCCATGTGTCCTTTGGGCGACACTTCATAAGGAAGTTAAGGTTTTTATCGATTCTTTTCCGTTAATACATTATGAAAAAATCCCGTAATACACAAAGTATTGCGGGATTTTTATCATTTCGTCTGAACGAAAAATAACCTGATAAAAACTGCT
>JBGVNA010000254.1:0-4129 GCA_045125175.1 Acutalibacteraceae bacterium | reverse complement strand
ACATGGAAGTCCACAGACCGTCATTATCGCTTTCAACGCCCTTCCATTGACCGTTGACTAAATATGCCTCATTGATTAAGCCATGTCTGTTGATGCTGTTCTGCGTAATTTCGCTCATATATGATGCCTTTAAAGTTCCGTCGGCAACAATCATCTGAATGTGAGTAACGCCGCTTTCCATTACAGTCCAGATACCGTATTCACCGTCGGCAAAAATCGCAAGAACATTGCCCGATGAGGTATCATCCGAATAAAAATATCGGTTGCCCATAAATCTCTGCTCAATATCACGCGAAGTGGGCGCATTTTTATCGGTACGCAGAATACCGTAATCAGTTATTTCCCAAACTGCACCGTCAGCGGTCACAGCTGTCTGATGATTTTCGTAATCTGTTGCGGATGCAACAAACCCGGGAATATCTGCGCTACCGTGCGGATGCCTTGAAACAAGCTTCTGAAGATTTGAAACTTCATCAAGTGCCTCGTTCTGATAGCGAATTGTTTTTGTTTCGCAGTTTTCGATAAGCGTCGGAGTTTCGACAACATTAAGCTCAACGCTGTCCGAAAAACTGTTTCCTTTTGCGGTAACTGTTGCTTTGCCGACCTGCTTTGCCGTTACTCTGCCCCATTTATCAACAGAAGCAACTCTTTCGGGCTTAACGCTCCATTCAAGCTCTCTTTCAGTGATTTTTTCAGAAAACACGCATTCAAGAGTGCGGCTGTCGCCAACGCAAAGCTCCCAATCCTCGGGAACAACTATGCGGAGCTTTTCATCAACAGAGAAAAGGCCCGTAAACAGTGATGATATCATAATGCACACGGACATCACCGCAGAAATAAAACGATTTAACATTATATCCACCCCAATCCAAGCTTTTATATTTAAATTTCTGTTGCTGTTATTCTCTCAATTTCTATTGATTCCGAATAAATATTTTCAGGATTATTTTCATCGAGAATTATGAGTCTGCCGCCTCTCTCATTACCGTAGGTGAAATATCCTGCGCCAAGTGTCTGATAAAGATTTATTCCGTCAATTTTTATATGGAAATCATTCACATGGTCATGGCCGAAGAAGGCAGCAATAATATCGCCCGTCTTTTTCCAGCTTTCAAACTGATTTCTGTGGTTATTCTCAAGGTACGGAGGGCACGGACACTCCCTGATTCTTCCCTCAATTATATCATGACCGAATTTGAAATGTTTTCCGTCGCGGGAGAAAGTATAGTCATCATCTGCCGTAACCTCTTTGAGTCCGTCACACATCTGCTGAACGGGCATATGCTGAAAGAGGATTGCAGGCAGGGGCTTGCCGCAGTTTGCATCTTTGAGTTCAGCAGCTCTTTTTTCATACCATTCAATCTGGTCATCGTGAACACAGTCATATGAAAGTCCACCCTGCGAATTGCGCTGATAATCGTTGGAATCAATAAGCCATATTGCAAAGGCATCCTTATCACCGCTGCTGTTTTTTATCGTTACGCAACAGTTACCGCAGCCGTAAACATCGGCATCGTTGAGATTTGAGCGGCAGTTATGGTATTCCATATACTGCATCAACTGAAACTCGGTGTGAAAGCCCTCTTCACCGTCGTGATTGCCGAAAACAACGCAGAGTGGAATATTGCGTTTTCTTATGGGAGCAGTTATTTTTTGAATTGTACTCTTAACAAGGTCATAGGTAAATTCTTCCCAATATCCGCTGATGTTGTCGCCGCCGAAAACAACAAGGTCGGGGTTAGTTTTTTCAACAAGTTTTTCGATAACGTTTATTGTTTCTTTATCACGGCTTTCGGGGATTTCTCTGTTTTCATCATCATCCATTTCGGGCTCAACATCGTGAATATCCGTAATATGAAGAATCCTGAATTTGCCGTCAGCGCCGAATTTCAGCGGTTCGGGAGCTTCTCTCTTGAATTTGGCAGAGCTCCATTTATGCGGCATACCCATTGCACTCATGCACGGCAGCGCAAGACCTGCAAGAAACATTTTAAAAATCCTATTCATTGTCAACACACCTTTACTGATATTTTTCTGCAATAAGCATCGCCTGATTTTTCATTTCGCTGCGCACATTTTCGGGTGAAATAATTTCGGCATCTTCGCCGAAGCCAAAAACCCACGCAAGAAACTGCTGGCTGACAACAACGTTTACATTCACGGTGAAATGCTCATTACCGTCTTTTATAACAATAATATCTCTGCCGAATCTGTCAAAAACAGCGCCTGCAAGATGATTTGAAAAGCGCAGCTTTACTTTTTGCTCTTTTCCGCCGAACATGCCGAAAACAGATTTTGTATAAGCCGACATATCTGTTTTTTCAAATTCTTCAATGCCTTCACGTTCCGTTTCTGTCAGAGTGGCGCCAAACATCTTGTCAACTCTGTAATGCTTCATCTTAACTGCGTTTGAATCCCATGCGAGCATATAATAGTTTTCATCATCCCATATGAGAGCAAACGGACTGACTTCATAATCCGCACCGTCGTGCCTGAAACGGCGCTCCTTTTCAACCGTATATTCAAAATATTTATAGCGGATTTTTCTGTTCTGATTGATTGCATCGGAAATAACGTCAACTGCATAATAGATGCTTTCATTCATGCTCTTGACTCGGTTGCTGACATAAACCTGACGTTGCAAAAGCTGACCGTCATAAACGCTTGCAAGGTTTTCTATCTTACTGATGAGCTTATATGTTTTTTTCTGCGTTATGAATTTTGATGACTGAACGCTGTCAACGAGGAGCTTTAACTCAGGAATTTCAAAGTCACGCTCACCTATGTAATATCCGCCGTTTTTGCCTTTGACCTGAACAATATCAAGGGTATATTTGCTTGTGCCGCCGCCTGCACCGTAGGTAACGCTCATAAACGGAGGGCGCAGCTTTGCGATTTCTTCCGTTGCGGATTTAACGCTTTCAAAACCTGCCTGAGTTTTGGGAGGAAAACCTCAAACGAAAGCGAGAGAGAATCTTTTTTCAGCAAATCAATTATTTTCATAACATCATCTCTTTTGGTATATTTTTCTTGATTATACTACATATTAATAGTCAGATTCAAGTGCTTATATAGCATATAAACACAAAGTATACAAATTTTATGTGTTGTTTGCAGTGTCATTGTTAAGCCCAACGGGTGCAGCTCGGAGAGAAGATTTTTGAATTTTCTCTCCGATTTTTGTCAGGGGTTTGGGGAAGAAATTCACCAACAAGCGATAAAAAACCGACGAGAAAAATTATGACCAAATTGTAAATTGGGATAATTTGAAAATGAGGTTTTGGCAAAAGTGGGTATATATTTACACTCTTAAGGAACCTTTGGTGAATTTTGTTTATGAAGCCAAGTCAAGACCGTGGCAAAGAACCGCATATTTTGCTTTTATCAACGGTATGTCGAGAGAGAATGAAGCAGGAATGTCAATCTCATCCACGAAGTTGAAGAAAATATAAACTCTCTGATATCTCTTTCCGTCAATCTTTTCCGCTTCGAATACAACGATTTTCTTAATGAAATCATTGATTATCTTTGGCGTAAGTTCGGGGATATCTACATATTTCTCAACCAAGCTGAGGAATGAATCAATGTTGCTGATTACAGCTTCGGCTTTCTCAATCTGTGCCTGCATTACTGAAAAATCCTTTTCCAGTTTCTTCTGTTCTTCCTCGTAATTCTTTGCGAATTTCTCGTATCTTTCCTTACTCATTATGCCGAATGCCATAACTGTAAGCAAGCTGAGCCTTTTTACCCTTTTCAATTTTCTCAACTTCATTCCACAGAGTTTCTCTGTCGGAAAGATTTTGCGGAACATACTCAGGCAACACAATTCCCGATTCAACAACACCGCTTTTTCGGGTATAGTCGCTGACTTCGCCGTAATACTCACTCCTTAATTTTTCGCCTGCACGGTAAGCGGCACAAGCAACCGCACTCTGACCTGAACTCCGTTTTATTTGTGTAACGTGGAAATGAAAAAGTGACATTATGACATCAACCTTTCAAGATACTTTTTCACTTCGGGCAGATCGAAAATGAATTCGGCAAGCTGATAAAAATCAGCAGAAGTCATATCCTTTGTTTCGGGACAGACACTTTCAATCGCACCGCCTTTTTCACAAAGACGGTGAGT
>JBGVNA010000253.1:0-2985 GCA_045125175.1 Acutalibacteraceae bacterium | reverse complement strand
ACAGAAAGATGATTGAACTTCGTTATTATGGCGGTATGACCCAATCGAAAACTGCGCAAAAGCTTGGTATGACTCAAGTGCAGGTTTCAAGGCGTGAAAAGGCGGTTCTTGAATTAATAAGGAAAAAATTGACCGCATAGCATTGACAAATTTCAATATACAGTTTAAACTTAAATGCGGCAGAAATCTGCCGCTTATTTTTATTTTTTTGGAGTGATTTTTATGATTAAGAACATTCCCGACGGTGTTTATCCAACGATGGTAAATCCTTTTACGGATGATAACAAAATTGATTACAACGGTGTTCTCGGAATACTTGAATGGTATTCAAGGAATGGTGTTGACGGCGTTTTTGCAATTTGCCAGTCAAGTGAAATTTTCTTTCTTTCGTTTGAAGAAAGGCTTGAACTTCTTAAATTTATAATGAAGAATAAACCTGCAGATATGAGTGTTGTTGCTTCGGGACACACGGCAGATGACCTTGACAGACAGATTTACGAGGCAAATGCATTTATATCCGAGGGCATTGATGCATATGTATTTATTGCGAACCGTTTTGCAAAGCAGGATGAGGATGATTCTGTTTTTCTTAAAAATTATGAGAAAATGGTTTCTTCAATTCCCGAAATCGGTCTTGGTATTTATGAATGTCCTTATCCCTATAAGCGACTTATGGCTCCCGAAACTTTAAGGCAGTGTGCTCTTGACGGCAGGCTTAAGTTCCTTAAAGACACCTGCTGCCGAATTGGAGAAATAGAAGCAAAATTAAAGGCTGTTGACGGTCTCGGTCTTAAAATTTACAATGCAAATTCGGCAACTTTGCTTGAATCTCTCAGAGCGGGTTGTGCAGGTTTTTCGGGTGTTATGGGTAATTTCCATCCCGAGCTTTATTCGTGGCTTTGCAAGAACTATAAAACCGAGCCCGAAAAGGCAGAGCAGGTGCAGGCTTTCCTTGCCTTTGCATCACTTGCAGAGTGTCAGATGTATCCCGTGAATGCAAAATACCATCTTGGTCTTTGCGGTGTTGATATTGGGTACAATTGCCGTGTTAAGGATGCATCACTTTTCACAGAAGGCAACAAAAAAGAAATTGAGCAGATGTATACCGTTGAAAAAATCTTTAAAGAAAGCTTTAAAATATAAAAACTGTTGCAAAATTATACATTTTGAACGAAAATAACTGTTGATTTATATGTTTTTTTATGTTAACATTATTATGTAGCATTTTGGCGAAATATTAACTTTTTGGAGGAATTCAAAATGGCACAGAAAAAGACCGTATTCCTGACCGGTGCTTCGGGTACAATGGGTTGGGAAGGCTTTAATCAGCTTTATGCAAAGAAAGATCAGTTCAACATTGTTGTTCTTCTCCGTGACAGCAAAAAGAACAGAGAAAAGTTCGCAAAATATATGAACGATCCTTCGGTTAAAATTGTTTGGGGCGACCTTAAAAAGTATGAAAGCGTTCTTGAATGCGTAACAGGTTCAGATTATGTTCTTCATGTTGGCGGTATGGTTTCGCCTTCTGCTGACTATTATCCCATCAACACAATCAAAACAAACGTTGGTGCAGCTAAAAACATAGTTGCAGCTGTTAAGGCTCAGCCCGATCCGGATGCAATCAAGGTTGTTTATATCGGTACTGTTGCTGAAACAGGTGAAAGAGACGATCCTATCCATTGGGCACGTACAGGCGACCCTGTTAAAATCAGCGTTTATGACCACTATGCAACATCAAAGGTTCTTGCAGAAGCAGTATTTGCAGAGTCAGGTCTGAAGCACTGGGTATCACTCCGTCAGTCAGGTATCCTTTATCCCGAAATCGTTAAAAATATGGAACCCATTATGTATCATGTTGTTATCAATGGTGTTCTTGAATGGGCAACAGTTGAAGATTCAGGTCGTCTCCTTGTAAATGTATGCGGCGATGACATTCCCGAAGAATTCTGGAGAAGATTCTATAACATCGGTTCAGGTGCACAGTACAGAATCACAAACTTTGAATTTGAACAGCTTCTTCTTGGTAAATACGGTCTCGGTCTCGGTGATCCCAGAAAGCTCTTTGATCCCGATTGGTTTATCACAAGAAACTTCCACGGTCAGTGGTATCTTGACTCGGATGTACTTGAAAGCTATTGCCACTTCCGTGCTAACATGCCCATTGAAGATTACTTTAAGAGCGTTATGAACAGAGTAGAATGGTTCTACAAGCTTGCTAAGCTTGCAAAGCCCTTCGCATTTGCTGTTAAGCCTTTCATGAAGAAGATTGCCAAAACTCCTGTTTACGGTACTCTTTGGTGGAGAGAAAACAACGTTGCTCCCAGAATTAACGCTTATGTCGGCTCAAAGGCTAAGTGGGATGCAATCGGCAACGATTGGAGCAAGGTTAAGGTTTATCGTCCCAACGATGATCCTGCAAAGGCTCTTGTTCTTGACCATGGTTATGATGAAACCAAGGACTTTGATTCACTTACTATTGAAGACCTCAAGAAGGCAGCTGCTTTCAGAGGCGGCGAATGCCTTGCAACCGAAATTGTTGATATGTACACTCCCGTTCTTTGGAAGTGCGCTCACGGTCATGAATTCATGATGTCACCCAACCTTGTTCTCCGCGGCGGTCACTGGTGTCCTGAAGAGCTTCCCTCAACCCTCGAAAAGGCTGAGCAGAAGAAGTTCCGTTGGGCATATGATGACGAAGCAAAGGTTAACCCCTTCTTTGCTCAGGTTTGGTATCCTCTTCATGACAAGGATGAAAACAACGTTTATACCGAAGAAATCTACAAAGATTTCAAGGAATATCAGAACTAATTTCAGCAACAGCGTTCTCTTAACGGAGAACGCTGTTTTTATATATTTTTTTAATTTATATAAAATATTATTGTAACTTAATGTTCGATGTGATAAAATAAAACAGTATAAAAAATAAAGGAGCATTTGTTTTATGAAAAAATTCAAATCTCTTATTGCTATATTAATTTGTTTTAT
>JBGVNA010000252.1:0-2777 GCA_045125175.1 Acutalibacteraceae bacterium | reverse complement strand
GCGTTTGCAGTGCTCTCGGAAACTCCCAAGAACTTTGCAAGTATCTGAACAGGCATGCCGTTGTTATAATGAAGCACAAGAGCTGTTTTAAGCTCAGGTCTGAGATCGGTTACAGCTTCAATTATTTTTGCGCTCATTTCTGCATCGTCAAGAATGCTTTCGGCAAGAAATTCGGATGAATTCTCAACCGCTCCCGCATCTGCATCCGCAAAAACAAACTTCTGAGTTTCTTTGTAAACTGCAGCAACATTCTGCTTCATCCAGATTTCAAATGCTTCGGGTTTTTTGAGCTTATCCACATTGCAGAAAGCTCTTGCATAAGCTTTTTTTGCTATATCGGCAGCCGCCTGCTTATCGCCGCAAAGGGTTGCCGCAAGGAAATAGGACGCTTTTAAAGTTCTTGAGTAGAGCTTCGCCATTGCATCTGTGTCACCGTTGCCGGCAGCGGTAACATACTGAATAATATTCTCACTCACTTTTAAAATCCACTCCGTTCGATATTTATTTCATAAAATATTCCATTTTACCTATTAATCATAGTTGTAATAAATTTTATACTATATTTGGTGATTTGTCAAGAAAATTCGGCGCTAATATGTCAAGATATTGAAAAATCGGAGATGAAAGCCGATGCTTCACCTCCGATTGAGCGTCAATATTAAGTTTCTGCAAAAGGAGTGCTTACACGTGTGAGCCTGAAACTCACAGGGTCACGGTTGCAATTAAACCGATAAACACTCATTACAATTCCAACGGCAAAATATATGCAAAGATTTGATGAGCCGCCTGCACTCACAAACGGCAGTGTAATTCCGATGCTCGGCAAAAGCATAAGGCACATTCCGATATTGATTATTGTTTGTGCACCTATCATAAATGCCGCACCAAAGCAGAGAAGACTGCCTGTAAGATTGCGTGACATTTTGCCTACTGCAACTATTCTTGCAATTATAAACGCAAGAACAGCCAAAAGAGCAATGCAGCCGATAAAACCGAGTTCTTCACCGATAACCGTGAAAACCATGTCGCTTTCGTT
This sequence comes from Acutalibacteraceae bacterium, assembly GCA_045125175.1. Classification (GTDB taxonomy): domain Bacteria; phylum Bacillota; class Clostridia; order Oscillospirales; family Acutalibacteraceae; genus CAG-177. The sequence goes on along the minus strand of JBGVNA010000252.1, from coordinate 1,741 downwards.
AACAGGAACACCTGCGGCAGACTGCGTATATGTTCCTTTAAACAAACCGTCACCCCAAAACTGCCCCGAGCCTATTGCATTTAGCCCTCTTTGCTGCTGATAAACAACATCCCTATACACATCCTCCGTAAGTGCGGAAGGATAGTAAATCGCAAGAATTCTTCTTTTGTGGAATGATGCAAGAAATTTTGTCCACAGGAGCGGAACAAAAGCTATTATTGCGCCAAAAGCAACCGCAAAATATCTGAGCTTTACACCCGCAACGAACATCATGCCCACAAACATCAGCGCAAAAACGATAGCTGAGCCAAGGTCATCCGTGAGAATGATTATTCCTATAGGAATAAGTGCATGAACAGTTAAAAGAATAATGTTTTTGAGGCTGTTTATGTTATCTTTAACAGCTTCAATGTGAGCGGTAAAGGTTATCATAAAGCCAATTTTAACAAGCTCTGACGGCTGAAAATTAACGGTAAGACTCTCTGTCTTTATAATCGGAAGCCAGCAAATTGCATCGGGTCTGTCATCTGTACCTTCACCCCATATAAAAAGGGATAACAGCAATAGGATACAAGCTCCCCCTACAAAAGGAGCAAGCCCGACAATTGCATCATAGTCAAGAAACGAAATAAAAAGACAAATCAGTATTCCGATACCCGCCGCAAGGATCATAATCAAACAGTCACGGCTGATTAAATCACCTGCGTTAGCCGCTTCATTTCTCGTTGCACTAGAAACCATCAGCGCACCGAATGCAGTTGTCAGAACGCAGGTAACAAAAAGCAAAAAGTCGGTTTCTTTGAGAGCATATTTAATTGTTGATTTCTTGCCCAAAAAATCACCGCCCAAATGATAATATCATTATAATACTGCGCAAAAATCAACAAATCAATGCACAGAATATTAATTTTCAATTTTTGATTTGGTTTTACGAAGCATAATTATCCCCGCAATAAGTGCAACGGGAAAAATAATCGCTGCAATAAATCCGATTTTCAGATTATCGTTAAAAGCACCTGAAACAACGCCTACCAGTGTAGGACCTGACGAACAGCCCAAATCACCCGCAAGAGCTAACAATGCGAACATTGCTGTACCACCCGTAGGTGCTTTTTCTGCCGCAAGGCAGAAAACCCCCGGCCAAAGAATGCCTACGGAAAGACCGCATATACCGCATCCGACAAGAGCAATAACGGGTATCGGCGAGAACGATGCTATAAGATAACCCGCAATGCAAAGCACACAGCTTCCGGAGATAAATGTCATAAGATTAACTTTTGTGCTGAATGCTGCATAGAACACACGTGAAATACCCATCATCACCGCAAACATACATGGACCGAGAAGGTCACCCATAGTCTTTGAAACATTAAGACCCATTTCCGCAAACGCCGATGACCACTGGCTCATTCCCTGCTCGGACGCACCTGAGCAAACCATAAGAAAAATCAAAATCCAGAAAAGCTTTGATTTGAAAAGCTTTTTCATCGGAACAGAATCCTCGGCATTAACAAGCTGATTGATAGGCACAAAGCAAAAATAAACTGCGTTCAGAAGAGGAATTACAGCCCATAACGCCGCAAGAATTTGCCAATTCTCGATTCCAACGGTTACAAAAAACAGAGTTGTAAGGAGTATAACAGCAACATGACCCCAGCAATAGAAGGAATGCAAAAGGCTCATTGCGGCAGATTTTTCATCTGTCGGGCAAGCCTCAACAATAGGGCTGATAAGCACCTCG
>JBGVNA010000251.1:0-4021 GCA_045125175.1 Acutalibacteraceae bacterium | reverse complement strand
CTCAAAGGAAATTCCGTCAACACCGTTTATATCAATAAGTCTGTCAACATTTGAACCGTAAAGGGTGAGCGTATCGGCTTTTTCACCGTCTTTCGGCACATAATAAAGAACGCCCGAAACCTTATCAAGATACCATTCGCCCGGTTCGTTGAGGGCTTCAAAAACATTTTCAAAATAATAACGGTCAATATCTCTTATTTCCATTGTAGAGGGTCTTGATAAACCGATTTTTCCCGTTTCTGCATTATAGGATTTTATATTCATCAGCTCATCATGCCAATAATGTAGAATGCGGATATTGACATCCTCCGAATTGTGAAACTCATCGGGAATATCATCGGTATTTGCATAGAAAGAACGCTGACCGTAAGTGAACTCCCAAGGTCTGTTTTCTTCATTCCAGAGGTCGTCTTCGGGTGCAGTAGCCTTAACTGTTAAATAGCCTTCTTCAGGAAAACGGGTTGTTCTGACTTCACCGTTGTCACTGAAAAGAGATTTAAAATACCAATTATCTGCAGAAGTATCAAGCTGTTTTGTAAAAACCTTAACTCCGTTGGCTTCACTCTCTTTAAAGCCGTTTATTTCATAAGCACCGGAGAAAACAACCTGATTATTATCATAGGCTTTATATGTAACGTTCGCCATATCGTCGGAATTGAAATATAAAGCATCATCAAAATAATATGTTCCGCTGAGAAGATATACTGTTGCGGATGACTTTTTATTTTTCATGCCTTTAAGCATCTCTTTTGCGCCTGAAAGACTAATCGGTGACTGCAATGTTCCTTCGCCTTTATCTGCAGCATCGGGAGAAACATAGAGAACTGTATCGCTGTCAATTTCATTTGCTGCAAATGAAGTCAGACCGAATGCTCCTGAAAAGACAGAACATAAACATAAAGTCATTACAATGCAAACAATCTTTTTGATTTTGATATTCATAATATCCCTCTTTTTGATTTTTTGTTATTGTACCATACAAAAGAACGGGATTCAACTGAATCTAAAAATAGTTTAATTAAATCTGATTGACAGTCAATGAAAGCAACAGCCTGAAAACTGTTGCTTTTTTATTGGCATGAGTGATATAATCAAATCGACCAAATAAGAATTTGTACGAAAGGATAAAGAATCATCTTCAGAAAAAGTATGGTTTTTTTGCTTGTTTTAACTATGTTGCTCGGCTTGCCGTCAGGAGCATATGCCGAAGAATGTGTTTCTGAAAAAGAAGGTTATGTGCTTGATTTCAGCACCGAATTTAATGATGGCAAATTAAATACAGAGTATTGGTTACCGCAATATTTGCCTCACTGTACTACCAGCACAGCAGGGTCCGCTGCAAGATATAAAATCGAGAACGGTTGTCTGAATCTGTATATTACAAAAGATTCACCTGATTATTTCGGCGGACAGCCCGGCTCGGAAGATCCCGATAATCTTCTATGGATAGCCAACGGTATTCAGACTTGGGAAAAGAATCATCTGCATCCGGGCGGAGCTCAGCAGAGGGAAGTTGAGCCTTATGAAGGATATGCTACACAGTACGGCTATTTTGAAATACGGATGAAAATGCCTGACACAGGTGGCGGCGGATACGCATCATGGTGGCTTATCGGTACTCAGGATGAAACCGACGGAACAGACTCTGTTCAGAATGGTGAAATAGATGTCTTGGAAACCTTTTTTAAATCTCCGGGAGTGTTTGAACCGAAGATCCATGCTTGGGATGATCCCGATCTTGACGAATGGGCAAGCAGGGTTGATTTGGATGGCGACCCAAGTGACTATATTAATGAATTCCACACCTATGCTATGGACTGGAGACCTGAAGGGATAACGTTTTATGTTGACGGAAAAGAAGTGGCGCAGACGAGGGAATCACCGCAATACAGAATGTGCATGATTTTGTCTATGTATATAAATTCTGATTTCAGCGGTTGGGATGAGCCCGAAAATAACTATCCAATAGAATGGCTGATTGATTATGTCCGTGTCTATAAAGATAAAAACGGTTATGACGAGAGCAACAGACTCACCGAGTTTGAGCGTTTTATAAAAGATCTGGACGACTCACTTACCGCGTTTTGGCATCGTATTTTATCATTTTTTCAAGACCTCTGTACGCAATGTCGTCAGTTCTTTGAGCGTTTGTTAAGTAAGATTCCCGCTTTGTACAGAACAACAAATAAGAATTTGCATATATAAGCAAATTTTTGCATAAAGAACAGGAGGAAAGTCAATGCATACCATTATTAAATCTTTGTTTACAATTTTCACAACCATTACAATTTTTTGTTCAAATCTGTTGTTCCCTGCAACGATTTATCCCGAAAGTGAGAATTTTGATTTTTCATATCTTGAATATCCCGATGAAGCAATTGTCACTCTTGAGGAAGCAGGTCTTACCGAGCAAGAGCTTGTCGGGCGTGCTTCGGCTGAACTTCCCGAATATGTTCAGTCGGGCGGATATGACGATATAAACGGCATAACGGTTTCCCCGTATTACACTGCAAAGGTGAGCGGAAAGGATATCCCCGTTTATGCTTCAGTAGTTTTCATTCGTGTTGACGATACGGGTACGCTCCACTCCTTCTCCGAAATCTATGTTGATTCAAGCGAGGAGTTTTCATTCAACATTGAGATAACGGGTGCTGACGTCGAGCTGAAAGATGCCATTGTTTTACCTGAATCACACGGTGTAAAGGCACAGTGCAGAGATAACACCGTAACCGCATCTATCAACAAAACGGGTGTTTACACCTTCCTTTTTAACGGCGCAAACCAATATTACGGTTACACGCTTATGGTGCGCGAAAAGGTTGATGAGGATAAAGAAATTGCGGCATACATAGAAGAATACGGCGAAGACAACGTATGGGTGCTTGATAAAGGTGTTTATCAGTACGACTACGTCAACCTCGTCGGAAATGAAAATCTTGTAATTTATCTTCGTGAAGGTGCTTACGTTATAGCAAACCATCTTCACGATATTGATTGTGCCGAAGATGAAAACAAATATCTTGAGCCGACTGCACCGGACGACAATGCATTCGGTCTTACAAGATATCCGTTTATAAATTTTTACAACTGCAACAACATAACCCTCACCGGCAGAGGTGTAATAGATATGACCCGACTTGACAGAAGAGAAAGAAGGGGCGTTGTTTTCACCAACTGCAAAAACGTAAACGTCAGCGACATAAAAATCATAAACTCGCCTGAATGGTCATTTATCTCTTATTGCTGTACCGACGTCAGCATTGACAATGTAGATATCATTGGCAACCGCGGCAACTGTGACGGCTTTGCAATCTGCAACAGCCATAACGTTACCGTTGACAACTGCTTTGCAAGAGTGGCAGACGATACGTTTGAAGTAAAAGCGCTCGGCGGCACAATGGACAGCAAAAATATCACATTCACAAACTGCATTGCCTGGGGCGGATACGCAAGATGCTTTGGCATCACGGGCGAAGTTAACAAGAAGATTTCCGATGTAGCTTTCCGTAACTGTGCCGTAATTTACCGTGACGGTATATGGGATAATGACAGGATCGGCTCACTTGTTGTTGTGGCAGAGCAGACTGAAGGCAGTATTGACGGAGTTCTTTTTGAAAATATTGAGATATTCCGTGACGAAGGCAGACCGATACTTGTGAAGATTTATGATGAACAAGCGGAGAATTTTGAGATTAAAAACATAATATTCAAGAACATTTCTTACACTTCATATATGAAACCGAAAATTGCAGGTACTGACAGCAGCACAAATACAGTTCAGGTTGAACTTGAAGGTATAACCGCTCACGGAAGGAAAGTGCGATACCCGAAAACAAGGTTCATCATCGGCAAGTATTGTAAAGTAACTTCTGAATAGAATTTATGAGGTTGGTTGGGAATTATAAAAATAATCAGACAAAATTATTTAGAATTCAAATAGACAAATTCCAATTTGTTAAACTGAAACTTCAAAAGCAACAGCCCGAAAGCTGTTGCTTTTTTTCGTGCGGGTGGTATAATG
>JBGVNA010000250.1:0-2930 GCA_045125175.1 Acutalibacteraceae bacterium | reverse complement strand
CAACGCAGTCGATGCCGACTGTGTCGTGCTTGTCCATGATGAAAGCGAGCTTGAGCTTTGTGCCTACGCCGTCGGTGCCGCTGACGAGAACGGGCTTTGCAATGCCTGTAAGGTCAAGTTCAAAAAGACCGCCGAAGCCGCCGATATCTGACATTGCGCCTGCTGTGAGAGTTCTTTTGATGTGGGTTTTCATGAGTTCAACTGCTTTGTAGCCGGCGGTAATGTCAACGCCTGCTGCTGCGTAGCTTTCGCTGAAGCTTTTTTCCATAATTTATTCCTCCTGTGAAAATTCACATATTTTATATAATTTGATGTTATCCTTCATTCCGAATTCCGAATTACGCATTCCGAATTGATTTTCACAAAGTGAAAATCATCCCTTGCCGTTCCAGCAATAGGTGCATACACAGTCTTCGGGCAAGCCGATTGCTTCGATAAGACCTGCTATGCTCTGATAGCCGAGGGTTGTGAGCTTAAGCTCCTTGCCGATAATCTCACGGAGCTTTTTGCCTCGTTCGGTTGAAGCGTCAAGGTATTCATCAATGTGATTATCGCCCTCCTTGCCCTCGAGGTCGTGGATAACACGGCGGGCAATCAGGTCGTCATCCGATGTGTTGCGTGAGAAGTTGAGATATTTGCAGCCGAACATAATCGGTGGGCATGCCGAGCGCATGTGAACCTCTTTTGCACCGTGGCTGTAAAGGAAATCAACCGTTTCGCGAAGCTGAGTTCCTCTTACGATGCTGTCGTCAACAAATAAAAGGCTCTTGCCCTGAATGAGATCGTGAACGGGGACCATCTTCATCTTTGCAACCTTGTTGCGCTCGCTCTGGCTTGTGGGCATAAAGCTTCTGGGCCATGTGGGAGTATATTTGATGAAAGGCCTTGCAAAGGGAATTCCGCTTTCGTTTGCGTAGCCGATTGCATGGGGTGTTCCCGAATCGGGAACGCCGCTGACGGAATCTATTCCGTCGCAGAGGCCGTTTTCTTTATCGTATCTTGCCATAACTGCGCCGTTGCGGGTTCTCATAACCTCAACGCCGACACCCTCGTATCTTGCGGTAGGGTAGCCGTAGTAGCTCCAGAGGAAAGCGCAGATTTTAAGCTTTTTCTGAGGCTCGGCAAGGGTGTGAACTCTGTCGGGATATATTCTTACGATTTCTGCGGGGCCAAGTTCCTTGACAAAATCGTAATCCAGCTTTTCAAAAGCAAAGGATTCAAATGAAACGCAGTAGCCGTCGGAATCCTTGCCGATAAGAATGGGCAGCCTGCCCACTTTATCTCTTGCGGCGATGATGCTGCCGTCCTCAAGAAGAATGAGAAGCGAGAGAGAGCCGTCAATCTGCTCCTGCGCAAAACGGATGCCGTCAACAAAATTATCCTTTTGGTTTATCAGAGCGGCAACAAGCTCGGTTGAGTTGATTTTGCCCGAGGTCATTGTTGTAAAATGTCCGCCGCCCGAGGAAAGGAACTCGTCTATAAGCTTATCGGCATTATTGATGCAGCCGATGGTTGTTATTGCATAAACGCCGAGATTTGAGCGTATGAGAATGGGCTGCGGGTCGCTGTCGCTTATGCAGCCGATGCAGGCGTTGCCGTGCATTTCATCAACAATTCCCGCAAATTTTGTGCGGAAAGGTGAGTTTTCGATGTTGTGAATATCACGCTGAAATCCTTTTTCTTCGCTGACTGCCGCCATGCCGCCTCTGCGTGTGCCGAGATGGGAATGGTAGTCAACTCCGAAGAAAACATCCAGAACAACGTCTCTTCTTGACGTTGCGCCGAAAAATCCTCCCATAGAATTTACCTCCGAGTAGTATGAATGAATTGTGTTTCGCGCATGAAGGCTGCGAAGTCAAATCATCAAATTTACTTATTGAACTTCTCTTCAATCTTTTTGTTTGCAGCGAGAACCTTTTCGGTTGCAGCTGCTCTTGCTGCGGCGAGCTTTTCCGCAAGCTCATCGTCCGAAACAGCAAGAATCTGTATAGACAACAAAGCGGCATTGGCTGCGCCGTCAATTGCAACTGTAGCAACGGGAATGCCTGCAGGCATCTGAACAGTTGAAAGAAGGGCATCCAAGCCGTCAAGAGTAGAAGCTTTTACGGGTATGCCGATAACGGGGAGAGTTGTGTTGGCTGCGATTGCACCTGCAAGGTGAGCGGCTTTGCCTGCGGCTGCAATGATTGCGCCGAAGCCGTTTGCCTTTGCGTTCTGAGCAAAATCCTTGGACTGCTCGGGTGTTCTGTGCGCAGAAAAAACGTGAACCTCATAAGGCACACCGTATTCGTCAAGTGTATTGATAGCTTTTTCAACAACGGGCAGGTCGCTGTCGCTGCCCATGATAATTCCTACTTTTTTCATGGAAATCCTCCTTTGCTCAACAGCTTTTATAATTATACTATATAATACATATTTATTGCAAGAGTTTGTTGAGTAAAAATTGCAGAAATTTATCGGATTATTTTGTGCGTTACTCCAAAAGAAAAAATGGCTGCCGATTGGTGTTGACAAACGCCTTTGATACATGTTAAAATAATTAAAATTCGGGTACCTTTGTATCCGATTTTTTTATACATTAAGGAGTGTTTATATATGTCATTGGCAACGTTGTTTGTAACGGCACTCGGTCTTTCCATGGATGCATTCGCCGTTGCGATATGCAAGGGCCTTGCGGTTAAAAAAGCGGGGATAAAGCAGATGGCTCTTGCAGGTCTGTGGTTCGGCGGATTTCAGGCGCTTATGCCTGCTGTCGGCTATCTTTTCGGTGCAACACTCAGAGAATATGTTGAAAAATATGACCACTGGATTGCTTTTATTCTGCTCGGACTAATCGGCGCAAACATGATTAAAGAGGCTCTTTCAAAAGATGAGGGCTGCGAAGGCTCAAGCGCATCAATGGGCATCAAAGAAATGTTTACCCTTGCCGT
>JBGVNA010000249.1:0-3040 GCA_045125175.1 Acutalibacteraceae bacterium | reverse complement strand
TGCCGCCTGCGGCATATCCTGCAATATGGAGAAACAGGCTTTGTCTGTCGGTTATTGTTCTTAATATCGGACCAAGGCTTTCGCTTTTCAGCCCGAATTGTTTGAAACGCTTTAATTCGTGAGTGAAGTTTTCGGGATTTTTTTCGTCTATCGTAACAAGTCTTACGCAGCTTCTGCAGCCGTCGGTATATGCTCTGAAGCCCGCTGTTCTGTGCTGCGCAAGGAAGATTCCGTCTGTCCAACCTGAAAAATCGTTAAGATGGTCATGACCGAAAAATGCACCGATGATACCTCCGACTTTTTTCCAGCTCGCAAACTGACCGTTGTTAACATCGGGTGAGCAAGGACCTTCGCCGACGCATCCCTCAACGCCTTTTTTACCTACATACCATGTTTTTTGTTTTGTGTTGTATCCTCTTACGGCAACGGGAAGCTCCCAGAATTTTGCCTTTCGGAGCAAATTGTATTCTTCAGGTACAGGAGTATGCTGAAAAACAAAAGATGGCATCGGCTTACCGCCGTTAAGCTCTTTGAGCTTTGCACTCTCTGCTTCAAACCATTCAATCTGGTCTGTGTGAACATAGTCGTAATGGGAAATCTCTCTGTTTTCGTGGCAGTTGTTTGAGTCAATGAACCACAGGCAAAAAACAGGTTTTTCACCGTCAGAAGAGTAAATCAGCTCTTTGAAGTTTGCATTGCCTGTGATTTCGGAAGGTGCATCGTTTCGTGTAAGACAGTTTTCTATTTTTGAATATATTGCAACGATTTCATCTTCGTGACCGTGATCGTGCTCATGGTTGCCGAGAATTGCAGCAACAGGAATGCTTCTTTTCGTTATGGGGCTTATAACGGCGCGAAGCATTTTTTCAAACCTTTCAGGTGATTCTGCCATAAACTCGGTGTTGCAGTTATCGCCAAGCAAAACACATAAATCCGGCTTGAATTCATCAAGTGCGGCATTCATGAGCTTTTGCATATCCTTGAATTTTAAGCTTGTTTCGTAATCAATATGTTCGTGTATATCGCCGAAAAGCAGAATTTTAAATTTGCCGTCGGCATTGAATTTAAGCTTCATTTTATCACCTCAAGAGTAGTTGATTGCAACAGCAATAAGCATAAGCGCAACGGAAGCTATGCCTTCAAGTGCAAAAAGCTTCCATGAAAATTTGAGCCATTTTCCGTAGGAAACATTGACAAGACCTATTGCAACAATCATGATTCCGCTTGTCGGATAAAGCAGGTTTGTAAAACCGTCACCGAGGCAGAAAGCAAGAGTAACGCTCTGTCGGGTTACGTTAACCATATCTGCAAGGGGAAGAACAAGAGGCATAACAAGAAATGCCTTTGCAGTTCCGCTGCCGACAAAAAATTCAAGAATAACAATGAATGCAAAAAGCATAAGTATTGCCCAATAAGGCGAAAGACCGCTTATGAGATTATATACGAAGTTAAGTATGGTGGGGATGATATTTCCCTCATCGAGAATATATGTGATTGAAAGAATAATAAGTATGATAGGAACAATCGGCGCAACGGTTTTTATACCTTCGCCGAAGCTTTTGAGCAGCTTCTTGCCGTTCATTCCGGAGAATTTGCCTGCAAGCATACCGCCGATGAAAAAAAGAACCGCCATGCCGGGCAATGAAAGAGAGCCCTCTGCCCCGATAATGAAATCGGTCACAATACACACGAGTACGCCGACGAGGCAGTAAAGAAATGCTTTTGATGCTTTCTTGATTTGTGCGTTTTGGAGAACAGCAATGCTGTCGTCAAGATTATATTTTTCACGCAGAGCAATGTCTGTTTCATAGCAGAGCGATTTCTGCGGATTTTTTTCGATTTTTTTTGCGTAAGCCGTCAGGAAGCCTGCGAGAATAAGATAAACAACAATGAAAACGATTATTCTGTAAGCCGTTCCCGAAAATATGGGGATTTCAGCCATTCGCTGAACTGTAGCGACGTTAAACGGATTGAATGTTGCCGCCGTGAATCCGAAAGCGACAGCGATAAGACTCATGCCCAGACCAACGAAAGAGTCCCATCCCAGAGCCAGCGAAATTGCAACGGCTATCGGAACAAGGGTAACGGATTCTTCAAGTATGCCCGCGGTTGAACTCAGAAGCATGCAGGCAAGAATCATGAGATTAAGCAAAAGATATTTTTTGCTGTCGAATTTCCGGATGATGACCGCCATTATGTATTTAAGGACGCTGCATTTATCTAAAATAAGAAAAGTTCCGCCGATAAGGGTTATTATCAGAATAATTCCCGCACCGGTCAGTGCCGTTTCCGTTCCGAAAACAAGGATGGGGGCAAGAATGATTTTCCAGATCGGCATTTTATCCTCAATCTGAGTGTATGTGCCGTTGATTATTGCGCCGTCTGCATCTGTCTGATACATGCCTCGGGGCAGAACCTGTGTAAGAATTCCTGCAAACGCCATAATACCTGCAAGCAAAACACAAATAAAAACTATCGTTTTTTTGTTTATTGATAAACCTGCCTGTTTGTTTTCAGAGTCTGTCAAAATCATCACCCTCTCATTGCGGGTATTGTAACACATATATTAACAGATTTGCAATATTATATTAAAAAAATATAAAAACAAAAGGAAAATATGTGTTGTGCAACTGATGAATTTATGATAAACTAAAGAAAAAACGGCGTTCAGCCGTCAAGAAGGAATGATTTTTTTGAAAAAGATTATTGCTGTTATTCTTTCGGTTGCTATGATTTTTTCGCTTATGGCACCCGCTTCATATGCTTTAAGCGATGATTGCAACTGCGGAACCCTGCCTACTATTTATGTAGGTCCTCTCGGCAACACGGATATTTATGAAAATCCGGGTGCCGAAAATGAAAAAACACTTTTCAGACCCGCAACGGATACCATTGTTACCCTTGTGCTGAAGCTTGTACCGTCTCTTTTCGGTCTTTTGCTTTTCAAGGATTATGACGGCTTGGGCGACAGCCTCATTGATGCTGTTTATGATGCTATGGGAGCAATGGCTCTTGACGGCGACGGTAACTCTCTGCCCAA
>JBGVNA010000248.1:0-2300 GCA_045125175.1 Acutalibacteraceae bacterium | reverse complement strand
GCGGTGTTTATTGTTTTGCAATCCTCCGTCTTTTGCTTCGCAAAATCCACCTCCTTTCAAAAGGAGGTTGGCTCTAATTGACAGCGATGTAAATTGCTTTGTCAAAAGCTCCTTTTGAAAGGAGCTGTCACCGCAGGTGACTGAGGGTTGCTATAAAAGCTGAATAGAAATGAAAAGCTTTTATGTTTTCACTATATTGTTGAAAAAAACTCTCTTAACGTGATATTGAAACTTGTTATTTTATGTGTCACAATATAGTCAGAAAGGGCGCACTTTCAATTTTGAAAGAGAGGTTTGATTATGAAACTGAATATAGGCGAAACCATAAAAAGATTAAGAAAAGAAAGAGAGATAACTCAGGAAGAGTTTGCCGAGATGCTTGGGGTTTCTTGTCAGTCTGTGTCCCGTTGGGAACATAATTTATGCTATCCCGATATTGAACTCATTCCGACTATTGCATCGTTTTTCGGCATATCAACCGATTGCCTTATGGGCATAGATGAGATAACAGAAAAAGAAAACATCGAAAAATATCTCGAACGCTTTCAGTTTGCTATAAGCAAGGGTGGAATTAATGAGTGCATTGCAATTGCCCGTGATGGCGTAAAAGAATATCCAAATAGTTATGTTCTTCTTAACAAGCTTATGTATGCGCTTTTTTGCTCCTGCGATGATGACGGTAACATCCCTGAGTGGAAAGAGAATATGGAAAAATATGATGCGGAGATAACGGCTTTGGGCGAAAGAATTATGAAGTACTGTCCCGATATCAATCTCAGACTTGAAGCCGCATCGAGACTGGCATTCAATCATATTCTTCACGGCAGAAAGGAGCTTGGAAAGAAAATTTATGAAACATTTCCGCCAATGGAGCTTTCTAAGGAAAGACAAATTTGGTGGGCGTTGGAAAAACACGAAGAGCTACCGTTTTTGAGGGATGCAATAAAGCAAAGTTATGAATTCCTGAAGTCATTTATATGGCTTTTAGCCGATGCGGATGTTGTTGATGTCGAAACCGAATTAATTGCTATAAATAAGATTTTTGAACTGGAAAAGCTCATTCTTGACGGTAACCGTCCGAAAAACAGTTGGGGTGATGTATGGCTTGACTTTGATATAGCAAAGAGATATGCACTTATGGGTGATATAGCTAATACATTCAAGCACCTGCATTTAGCTGTTGATGAAGCAAAAGCTTTCGATAAATTCCCTGATGAGCAAAAATACAGTTCTGTTCTGGTTGGTGAGATAATTGAAAGAAAACTTGATTTTGAAACTTCAGATACCCGACCTCTTTGCGAAATTCTCCGTGACAAATGGCTTATACACGATGAGCTTGATTGTATTCGTGATACAGATGAGTTTAAAAAAATTATTATAAGATTGAGTTGAAAAATAAAACACCGCTGTATCGAACTTAATCGGTACAGCGGTGTTTGTTATTTTTGCGATATATGAACTTGCGTTCATTCGATATATTTTGCTTTGCAAAATCCGATATGTTTTCGCTTCACTCAAACGCGATACGATATAAATCCCTTCGTACGCCGCAGCGTATATCGTGCCGAAGGTATATCGCGTTGCTGAAAGCAACATATCGAAAATCCCGTTAGGGATTTATATCGCTAACTTTCATCAGCGATGAAAGTTATTTGATAAGGCTTGTGCCTGTCATCTGTGCAGGCTGCTCAAGACCCATAATCTGGAGCATTGTAGGAGCGATATCGCAGAGCTTGCCGCCTTCTTTAAGCTCGCAGTCGTAGCCGACTACGCAGAAGGGGACAGGGAATGTTGTATGAGCGGTGAAGGGTGAGCCGTCATCCTCATACATCTTGTCTGCGTTACCGTGGTCAGCTGTGATGAGGACGATACCGCCCTTGGACATAACAGCATCAACAACCTTGCCGACACACTCGTCAACAGCCTCAACAGCTGCAACAGCGGCATCAAAGATACCTGTGTGACCGACCATATCGCAGTTAGCAAAGTTGAGCATGATTGCGTCGTACTTGTCCTCTTCAACTGCTTTAACAACCTTGTCAGCAACGATGTATGCACTCATTTCGGGCTGCATATCGTATGTTGCAACGTTGGGAGAATCTGTAAGGCTTCTGTCCTCACCCTCGTAAACGGTTTCTTCACCGCCGTTGAGGAAGAATGTGACGTGAGCATACTTTGTATATTCAGCGATACGAAGCTGCTTCATACCTGCGTTGCTGATTACTTCACCGAGGGGCATTGTAATACGCTCGGGCTTGTAAGCAACCTCAACGTTGGGCATTGTCTCGTCATACTGAGTC
>JBGVNA010000247.1:0-5713 GCA_045125175.1 Acutalibacteraceae bacterium | reverse complement strand
TATGATGAACATACAGACCATGGCTGGTGTCACACGATTTCAAATGCGATGATAGTCGTCTCCGCTCTTCTTTATGGCGAAGGCGATTTCGGAAAATCAATTTGTACGGCAGTTGGTATGGCATTTGATACCGATTGTAACGGTGCAACAGTAGGCTCGATTCTTGGCATGAGAAATTCAATTGACGGAATTGATGAATACTGGAAAAAACCCGTTAACGGCAAAATTCACACCTCAATTTTCGGGGTCGGTACTGTTGATATTGAAAAAGCGGTTGATAAAACAATCAAACACATGTCATAATTTAATCTATGCAATAAATTCTCAAAAGAAAAACCAGCCAAAAACTTGGCTGGTTTTTTTGTTATCTTTCTTCTCGGAAATATGACAAGCCGAGGCTTGCAGGGGGGAAATTTTCACGCTTGCGGCGCATACTGATAATAATTAAAACAATAATGGTTACAACATAAGGGGTCATTTTGAAAATTTCCTGCGAAGCCATTGTGAGATTGGGGATATAGTTGTGAACAACAAGAAGTCCTCCGAAAAGAATTGAGCCGAAAATGCTGATGTTAGGTTTCCAAACAGCGAATATAACAAGCGCTATTGCGAGCCAGCCTCTGTCGCCGAATCCGTCATTTGACCAGACTCCGCAAGCATAGTCCATTACATAATATAAACCGCCAAGACCTGCAATAATACTGCCGACACAGGTTGATATATATTTATATCTTGAAACGTTAATGCCTGCCGCATCAGCAGTTGCGGGATTTTCACCGATTGCTCTGAGGCTGAGACCTGTTCTTGTTTTATTAAAGAAATATGCACTGGCAATGGCAATAATTATTGCAACATAAGCAAGGAAGCTGTATGAAAGGAATATATCTCCGAACCATCCGAGTTTATCGGCAAAAGGTATCTGAGTTTTAAAACAGTTGCTTGTAGCTGTTAAAGTGATTGAAGGGAGTTCACTGTCTGTAAGCTTGATAAGTGAGCCGCCAAAGAAATTTCCGACACCTACGCCGAATGTAGTAAGTGCAAGACCTGTAACGTTCTGATTAGCTCTGAATGTAACGGTAAGAACGGAATAAATAAGTCCCATGATAAGAGAACCGAGCATGGATGTGATAATCGGGATAATAACAGCAAGAATGGGGTTAATTGTTTCTACGGAGTTTTCATAAATAAAAGCACCGATAACACCGGATATTCCGCCTACATACATAACACCGGCCGTACCAAGGTTGAGATGACCGGCTTTTTCGGTGATTATTTCGCCGGTTGAGCCAAACAAAAGGGGAATGCCTTGGACAATTGCTCTTTGAATAAATGCAATAATCATTATTTGCTTGCCTCCTTATCTTTATGGCGGAATTTTATTGTGTAATTAACAAAGAATTCGCTGCCGATAATAAAGAAAATGATAATGCCGGTAAGAATTTCCGAAAATGAATCGTTAAGACCGAAATCGGTTGATATCTGACCTGCACCTTTTTCAAGGAATACAATTAAAAGTGAAGTCAGTATCATATAAATCGGGTTGAATTTTGCCAGCCATGAAACCATGATAGCGGTAAAACCTCTTCCGTCTACAGTTTCTTTTGCTATAGAGTGGTCTGTGCCTGCCACGAGAAGCAATCCCGCTATGCCGCAAACCGCACCGGAAAGAAGCATGGTTCTTATAATAACTTTTTTAACATTGATACCTATATATTTTGCAGTGTTTTCACTTTCGCCGACAACTGATATTTCATAACCATGTTTGTTATATTTAAGATAGATATACATTCCGATGGTTAAAACTGCAACTATAATTATATTAAAAAGATATGATTTCCCGCCGATTTTAGGAAGCCATCCAGCTTCGGTTACGCTGTTGATGATACCGATTTTTCCCGAGCCGACAGGGTTAGAATGAAGAAAAACAAAGTATGAAACTATCTGCATTGCAATATAGTTCATCATAAGAGTGAAAAGAGTTTCGTTCGTGTTCCAATTTGCTTTAAAAAACGCAGGGATTACTGCCCAGATTGCACCCGCTGCAATGCTTGCAACAATCATGACAGGGAACAAAACTATCGGCGGAAGAGAATTCCCGAAATATATCATACAAGTAGCTGTTGCAAGACCTCCGATAAGAACCTGACCTTCAGCACCGATATTCCAGAATTTCATTTTAAAAGCAGGAGTAACAGCAAGGGAAATACAAAGGAGAATGGCAACATTCTGAAGCAACGACCAAATTCTGCGCTCCGAGCCGATTGCTCCTTCAACAAGAGTTGTATAAACTTTAATCGGATTTTCACCGGTCAGAACAATTGTTACGACTCCGCAAACTATGAGTGCAGCAACGATTGAAAGTATTCTGATTAACCACGAGAGCCAGAAGGGGAGAGCACCGCGTTTTACAATATGAAACAGCGGTTCATGTACTTTTTTATTATTGCTCATTGCTTTCACCTCCGTTGTGTTTGGTCATAAGTAGTCCGAGTTCTTCCTTGGTAGCGGTTCTTGCATCAACGATGCCTGAAATGGTTCCTGAGCTGATAACAATAATACGGTCACAAAGTTCAAGCAAAACGTCAAGATCCTCGCCAACAAAGATAACGGCAACGCCGTTTTCTTTCTGCTGATTAAGAAGATTATAGATAAGATAGGATGAGTTGATGTCAAGACCTCTTACGGGATACGCTGCCATAAGAACTGTCGGCGAAGCAGCGATTTCTCTGCCGACGAGAATCTTTTGAACATTACCGCCGGAAAGTCGTCTGACGGGTGTTGATGTGCCCGGAGTTACAACGCCCAAATCTTCAATTATTTTTTTTGCAAGTGTTTTTGGCTGCTTTCTGTCAAGAAAAAGTGATCTGCCTTTTTTGTAGCTTCTGAGCATCATATTGTCAACGATGTCCATATTGCCGACAAGTCCCATGCCGAGTCTGTCTTCGGGAACAAAAGAAAGTCTTACTCCGAGATCTCTTATCTGCACGGGAGTTTTGTCACGCAGATTATCAATCTTACCTGTTTTGGGATCATGATAAAGAATATTGCCGTCATTAAGCTTCTGCAGACCGGCTATTGATTCAAGCAGTTCACGCTGACCGCTGCCGGCAATTCCTGCAATGCCGAGGATTTCACCTGAACGTGCAGTGAATGTAATGTTATCAAGAATTTTGATTCCTTCGCGGTTTACGCAACTGATGTTAAGAACCTCAATTCTGTCCTCGCAGTTTTTCGGTTCGGTTCTGTCGATATTAAGATCAACCTTCTGACCAACCATCATTTCTGTAAGTTCGGCCTCGTTTGTCTTTTTGGTTTCTACAGTTCCGATGTATTCGCCTTTGCGAAGAACCGATACTTTATCTGATAATGAAAGAACCTCATGAAGCTTATGAGTAATTATAATGATGGATTTTCCGTTTTCTTTCATTTTTCGAAGAACAGCAAAAAGCTTTTGTGTTTCCTGCGGAGTAAGAACGGCTGTCGGTTCATCAAGTATGAGAATATCAGCGCCTTTGTAAAGCACCTTAACAATCTCTACGGTTTGTTTTTCAGAAACAGACATTTCATAGATTTTTTTGTTTAAATCAATTTCAAAGCCGTATTTATCAGTGATTTCCTGAATTTTTTTTGTTGATTCCCTGATATTATACTTACCTTTTTCTTCAATACCAAGAACAATATTTTCAGCAGCAGTGAAAACATCAACAAGCTTAAAATGCTGATGGATCATGCCGATTTTATGATCAAACGCATCTTTGGGTGAACGGATAACAACTTCCTTGCCGTTAATAAAAATATGGCCGCTGTCGGGATAATATATGCCGGAAATCATATTCATCAGCGTTGTTTTTCCGCTGCCGTTTTCACCTAAAATAGAAAGTATTTCGCCGCTGTTAACTGTAAGCGAAACGTTTTTGTTTGCAACAATGCTGCCAAACGATTTGCTTATGTTTTTTAATTCAATAGCCGGATTGCTCACTATCTTACCTCCTGCAATTTTATTTTCAAAAGATTGTTCAGATTATGAAGAATCTTTTCAGAATAAAATAGTGTTTAGGCGGAGTTTTACCTCCGCCTAAACTGTTATAATTTAAAGAATTAATAAGCTTCGTTAAGAAGTTTGATACCGTCAATTTTTAAATCAAAGTAAGGTGCTGAACGGAATTCAGATTCACTGAATTCACCGTTTTTGATTACTTCGTTTGTATCTTCAACAGTATAGGTTTCAACAGCTGCACCGTTAACGGTAAATGTTGATGTATCAAATACTTTGATTGAACCGTCAGCAAGGCCTGCCTTAACTTCTTCAAGCTTTTCAGCTGTTCCTGCAGCTGCAGCTTTATCGTTGATTTCGCTGAGTTCAACTGAACCTTCTTCAATACCGCCGCACCAGTCATCAGCAATTTCTGTGCCGTTCTTAACAGATTCGATCATATATTTGAAATAGGGTTCCCAGTTGATTCTTGAGGAAACAATAAAGGTGTTGGGGCAAGCTGCAACTGTGCTGCCGTTATATGAAACATTGGGTACACCTGCTGTTTCACAAGCTGTGGGAGCACCCCATGAGTCAGCATGCTGGCTGATAAGAACGCACTTGTTATTGATAAGAAGCTCTGCTGCTTCTTTTTCTGCCATTTCATCATACCAGCTTCCTGTGAACTGAACTTCCATTGTAACGCTGGGGCATACAGATTTTGCGCCAAGATAGAATGATGTATAGCCTGAAACAACTTCTGCATAGGTCCATGCACCTACATAACCCATCTTAGCTTCTTCGGCTGTGATTTTGCCTGCATCGATCATTTCGTTAAGCTTCATACCTGCAGCAACACCTGCAAGATAACGGCCTTCATAAATTGATGCAAAAGCATTGTGGAAGTTGGGAAGGTCCTGAAGATGTGCATTTGTGCCTGTTGCATGGCAGAACTGAACATCGGGGCATTCCTTTGCAGCCTGAATCATATAGGGTTCATGACCGAAGCTGTCTGCAAAAACGATGTCGCATCCGTTGTCGGCAAGGTCAAGAGCTGCTTCTTTGCATTCTGCGCCTTCGGGGATATTAACTTTTGCGATGTACTCAACATCGAGTGCTTCACAAGCAGCTTTTGCTGCCTTGATGAAGTTGTTATCATAAGTTGAGTTTTCATCGTGAAGATAGATGAAGCCGACCTTGAGCTTTTCGCTGTCAGTGGGTGTATCGTTCTGTGTATCGGGTTTTTCTGTGTTGCCGCCGCAAGCAGCAAGTCCGAAAACAAGAACGAGCGAAAGAAGGATTGCGAGAGCTTTTCTTAACTTGTTCATTTGAATTACCTCCAAAATTTTATTTTCATCCAAAAATAACTTTTCCGTTATCTATGGATTTAATAACCGCAAGTGATTCAACACGGTAGCCGAGAGAGCGGAGAGCATCGCCGCCCGGCTGAAATCCTTTTTCAATAACAATGCCTATGCCTTCAACGGTTGCACCTGCCTGATTAATAATATTAATCAAACCGTGTACGGCTTTGCCGTTTGCCATAAAGTCGTCTATAATCAGTATGTGGTCATCTTCACTCAGATAATCTTTTGAAATTCCGATTGTTGTTGTTATTCCCTTTGTGAATGAATAAACATCGGCTTTATAAATATTATCACCGACATTTCTGTTTGCACCTTTTTTTGCAAAAACAACAGGTACAGAAAAGTATTGTGCGGCAATGCATGCAATTCCTAT
>JBGVNA010000246.1:0-7570 GCA_045125175.1 Acutalibacteraceae bacterium | reverse complement strand
ATCCAAAAGTTTAGATTTTCCCACAATGCTTATCTTTTGGTCTTTGGTTCGGAATAGTGTAGTGCTGGCGGTCTATCTCTTGTTTTCGGTTGCTTGCTTCCTTACCGTACATGAGCATTCACTCCGGGCATTTAATTTTATCAATCACCTAAAAGGCCGTAATATCTGCCCATCCAATAAGGAAGAAGATAAATATAGGGCATCATCGCTCTCATTCCGTTTGCACCTGCAGTGCCGGGGAGAGTCGATGTACGGTTGACTATTTTGCTGTTTATGTTTACAAATCTTTCGGCACCCGAATCACAAACAAACGGATTTCCGTCATAATGAACAAGCACCCTCGACGAATACTCAACAGGATACTTAAGCTGTGCGGGAATTCCCATTCCCTCCTGCTCCGTATCCCATACAATATCCTTTCTGTAGCTGTTATAAACAGGCCATCTTACAAGGTCAAGATTCATTTCAGAAAGCGACTTTGCGGCATTCTCGATATCGCAGCTGTTATTTGTCAGCGCACCGTAAACGATGTTAAACATAGGCGAACGCTCTGTTCTTTCATATTCCCAATGATGGGTAAGACCCATTTTAAAGATTTCTTTCTGAGCCTCGCTATCGGTATAAACAAGAAGCGGATAAATATTTGTGAAGTCAAGCTGGTCATCAATATGAGCAACATGACCGTCCTCGCATTTATACTGCATGCAGTTCATTGCATAATGATGCTTCTTTATGAGCATATCAAAAACTTCGTTATATTTTTCATCGCCCGTAACATGATACGTTGTTTTGAGGAAAGAGAGAATTTCAAGCGAATTTGTGCCTCTCTCATAGAACCATCTGTCATCATTATTGAGAAGGTCGGGCTCCCAATTTGCCCATGTGGTGGGAATACCGTCAACATCGGTAAGGTGAAAGTTATTTTCAAGAATATGATCGGTAATTGTTTTTACAACCTCTGCAATTTTCTTTTTTTCCTTTTTATCTGCAACAAGATCATAATAAATTCCGTAGGCAAAATAATGACCTGTCATTTCATCACTTGACGTTTCGCCCAGCCACTCGCAATCAGGATTGTCCTCGCAGAAATGCCATTCCTCTCTGTTACCCGTAGCAAAATTCTCCTCATGGGAATATCTTGTCGCTCTCGCTGTGAAACCGGGTTTGCCTGTTACCTCGGTGAGCTTTATCATTGCTTCAACGGCTTTCTTGGCATTAGCCTTTGCCTTTTCATCACCTGTTACCTTATAGCGGAAGCACTGGCTTGCGCAGTAAAGTCCGGTAAAAAGACCGTCATTATCCGAATTGGGAAGCCAGCCCGAATCCAGATCACCGTATTTACGAAGCTCCCTTGAAACCTGATACCCTTCATTTCTTGTGAAATATTTAACCGCAAGCTCGTCATAATGGTTTGCCTTTTCTTCAAGGGTCATTTCCTTTGATGTTATAAGGCTTATACCCTCAGGAGTAACCGCGGCAATTGTGCCCTTGTCGGACACGGTAATTTTAGTAACTGTGGGATGCATAAGCCATGCACCGTATGAATAATATGAAATTTTGCCTTCTACAAGGGTGATAATGCCTGTGTTTGTTGCAAAATACTTTTTACCGTCAGCTGCAAAGAACATATCATTGAATGAGCCGTCTGGCACGGAATAAAAATCATTGCCATTAAACCAGTAGTTTCTGCCGTCATAAATATTAAGCCCATCATCCGAGCCAACCCAAAGATGACCGAGAGCATCAAGCGCAATGCAATTGATTTTTTTACTGAGAACACCTGACATATCCGGAGTAATCTCAGCCCAATGACGGCGCTTGCCTTTCATCGACAAAAGGCCCTCTTCCTCACAGCCGATATAAACGGTTTCGGCATATTTTGATTTGTTATCATAAGCCGCAAGGCAGACCGTATTCTCGGGGAGATCAACGATTCTTTTGAACTCGTCATTTTCCATAAGGAAAAGCTCTTTTTCCGTGATAAGCCACACTGATTTATCGAGGGCTACGGATATATCAATAACAGGTGAATCAAAATCTGCAATTTTCTTAACCTTGCCTTTTTTTATTTCGGCAAGAGAATTTTTAACAGCAGCAAAAAGTCTGCCGTTTCTCGAAAACAGCTTGGATACATCGGCTGCAATCTTTTTGAATTTTCCGTCTGCATATTCAACAAGGCAGTCAGGCTGAGCTATGTAAAGAGTTTCTCCGTCAAATGCAACGGATGTAACATTTTCAACATCCACGCCGTTTTCTGCAGTGATAAAAATTTTGTCAAACTGTTTGAATTCGCCGAAAAGAAGTGTGTTTTTTTTCATGTTTTTTCTCCCGTTAACAAATTATTACTGACAGTGTATCATAATTTTCTCGTTTTGTCGATATTTCGTCAGCAAACAGTATATTAAAATTTTAAATGGCTGTTTAAAAATAAAAGCTCCGATGCTATGCATCGAAGCTTTACTGGAGGTGCCACCCAGATTTGAACTGGGGAATCGAGGTTTTGCAGACCTCTGCCTTACCACTTGGCTATGGCACCATCAATATTAAATTATGCATTCCAGCATTAATATATGCTAAAAAAATGGAGCGGATGACGAGGCTCGAACTCGCTACCTCCACCTTGGCAAGGTGGCGCTCTACCAGATGAGCTACATCCGCACCTGTTGGTGCCTCCGGCCGGAATCGAACCAGCGACACGTGGATTTTCAGTCCACTGCTCTACCAACTGAGCTACAGAGGCATAGAAATGACCTGTAATTAAAAATTACAGGTCACTCAATGGCGACCCGGAACGGGCTCGAACCGTCGACCTCTAGCGTGACAGGCTAGCGTTCTAACCAGCTGAACTACCGGGCCAAATGGTGGGAACAACAGGGCTCGAACCTGTGACCCTCTGCTTGTAAGGCAGATGCTCTCCCAGCTGAGCTATGCTCCCACGTTGGCGTCGCTGTGTTCTTTCGTCAAGCGACGTGCTATATAATACACTACTTTTTTGGAAATGTCAACCCCTTTTTTAAAAAAATTTCAAAATTTTTTAAAAAAGTTTTTAGTGCATTTTCAGAATTATTTTTCAGCAAATTTCAGTATCTCATCAGCAGTAAAAACATACTTCTTTTCGCAGAAATGGCAGGATACTTCGGTAAACTTTTCCTGTGCCATTTCAAGCAAACCTTCTCTGCCGATACTGATAAGCGCCTTTGACACCCTTTCCTTTGAACAAGTGCATCTGTATTCGGGATTCGAGGTGTCAAGAATTTCAAGGTCAAAGCCTTTGAGCACATGGCGGCAGATATCCTCTGCTTTCATGCCGCTTGTGAGCATCTGCGTTACTGGCTCAATATCTTTAATACATTCTTCAACCCTGTCAATAGTATCATCCAATGCAGTGGGAAGAAGCTGAATAATAAATCCGCCTGCCGCTTTTATTGACAAATCGGGATTAACAAGCACACCGAGAGCGCAAACACTGGGCAACTGCTCACTTGTTGCAAAATAGCTTGTTATATCCTCAGCAATTTCTCCTGAAACAATTGGAACCTGACCGATATAAGGTTCTTTAAGACCGAGGTCTTTCATAACCGTAAGACTGCCGTCTGTGCCAACCGCACCTGCAACATCAAGCTTTCCTTTGTTATTAAGGGGAATTTCTACTATGGGATTTGCAACATAGCCTCTGACGTTACCTTCACTATCCGAAACGGCAATAACCGAGCCTGCAGGTCCACCGCCATTAAGACGCAGAGTTATGCTGTTATCTTTTCCTTTTAATACAGCACCCATCATTGACGCCGCTGTCAGAAGTCTGCCGAGAGCGGCAGAGGTTACTGCGGATGTCCTGTGTATCTGCTCCATACGGTTGATTATATCTGTTGTATCAACCGCAATGACGGTCAAAGTGCCGTCTGTTGAAATCATTCTTACAAGTTCACTCATAATATCACTTCTTTTTCGCTAAAAATACTGCCCTTTCGCTTTCGGGCTTAACATTATCTGTTGTGAGATCATCAAAAATTCCGACCACTTCAAAACCTGCATCTTCAAGCCATGCGGAAATTTCGTTGAGTTCATATGCCTGCTCGGAGAAGCTTTCACTGCTGCGGTAATAAACGCCGTCCTCTTCCTCAAAGAAGTCGAGAGAAATATCAACGCTGTTATCGCTGCTGTTATAATTATTCTGCCATGCACAGAACAAATCATCAAACTCATATATAAACGCATTATCCGCAAGGATATTTTTATGTTTATATATTGTATTGACATCAAAGGCAAATGCACCGCCTTTATTCATAAAAAGCGAAACCTTTGCAAAGGTTTGCTTAACTTCATCGGCATTATTCAGATGGTTAATGCCGTCAAGAACGCAAATTGAGCAGTCAACCGTTCCGTAAAGGTCGATATCCTGCATAGGCTGATTAAGAAGAAGAATATCCGCTCCGCTTTCAAATGTTTTTTGCCTTGCAGAATTGAGCATACCTACGCTGCTGTCAACGCCGATAACATCAAATCCCCTCTCAGCCATTTTAACGGACATACTGCCCGTACCGCAACCAAGGTCAAGGAGTATTCCGTCTGTTATTCCGCACAATGAAAGAAGCCTGCAAAAATAATCTGCACGCTTCTCATACTCAACATTATCGGTCAGCCTGTCATAAAATCGGGAAAAATTATCGTAGGACATTACTTTTCCATCCTCTTGAAAATTTCCTCATAACCGTTACAGCCATACTGCAATGAGCGGTTAACACGGCTGATTGTCGCAGTACTTGCGCCTGTTGCCGCAACAATATCGCTGTATACCTTTTTATCTCTGAGCATTTTTGCAACAACTATTCTCTGCGAAAGTGCTTTAAGCTCGGGAACCGTACAAAGATCCTCAAAAAAATCATAGCATTCTTCAAGAGTCTGAAGATTGAGAATTGCTTCAAAAAGAAAATCAACATAATCGTCTTTGATTTTATTAGCCATTGCATATACATCCTTTCAGAACGCTTTTATACTTTAACATTTTAACATACGAAACGCAAAAAGTAAATATCTAAAACCGAAAAATTTTATAAGATATCAGCAATATAACGGCACAATTAATCATAACACAAGAAAAATGAGGATATTTAAATTCGTTTGAGTAATTCATATATATAAATTGTATCATAATAAACAAAAAAGATATATTTCTCATAAATATTTCAAACAGACTCTTGCACATATTAAATCAAAAGTATATAATATGGATATATTTGTTGAAAGCAGAGGTTTAACATGGCAGATTCATATATCAAAGCTTTGATTTCATACGCTGTAAAACACGGTCTTATTGAAGAAAGTGACAAGGTTTACTGCACAAACAGTATTCTCTGTCTTCTTAAGAAAGATGCTTATGACGACGATTGCAAAGAAGCAAGCGGAGAAATAAATGAAATCCTCGACACTCTTTGCGATTACGCAGCTCAAAAAGGTATTATTGAGGATTCGATTACATACAGAGATTTATTCGACACCGCTCTTATGGGTGCTCTTACTCCCCGCCCGTCACAGGTTATTGAAAAATTCAATTCACTTTATGCCGAATCTCCCGAAAAAGCAACGGATTATTACTACACTCTCAGCGGCGATACAAACTACATACGACGTGACAGAATCGCAAAAATCCTCAAGTGGCAGCATGACGGAGATTACGGCACAATAGATATTACCGTTAACCTCTCAAAGCCCGAAAAAGATCCCAAGGCTATTGCGGCGGCGAAGAATGCTCCGCAGTCGGGCTATCCCAAATGCCAGCTTTGCAGAGAATGTGAAGGCTATGCAGGCAGAGTTGATTTCCCCGCAAGACAGAATCACAGAATTATTCCCATTACAATTGATAATTCAGGTTGGTTCATGCAGTATTCACCTTATGTTTATTACAATGAGCACTGCATTGTTTTCAACAGCAAGCATATTCCCATGAAAATTGACAAAGCAGCATTTTCAAAATTGCTTGAATTTGTAACCCTCTTCCCGCATTATTTCATCGGGTCAAACGCAGATTTGCCGATAGTCGGCGGTTCAATCCTCAGCCACGAGCATTTTCAGGGCGGCAAATATGAATTCGCAATGGAGCGAGCACCGATTGAAAAAGAGGTTAAGTTTGCGGGATACGAAAATGTAAGCGCAGGCATCGTTAAATGGCCTATGTCAACAATCAGGCTTCAGTCTGAAAGCAGAGAAAGCCTCACAGAGCTTGCTGATAAAATTCTCACCGCATGGCGCTCATACACAGATGAAAGCGCGTTCATTTTTGCACATACAGATGCGCCTCACAATACAATCACCCCAATCGCAAGGCGCAGGGGCGAGAAATATGAACTCGACCTTGTTCTTCGCAACAACATCACAACCGAAGAACATCCTCTCGGCGTTTATCATCCTCACGCAGAGCTTCATCACATTAAGAAAGAAAACATCGGACTTATTGAAGTTTTGGGTCTTGCAGTTCTTCCTCCGAGGCTTAAGGATGAGCTTGAAGCTCTTGCAGATGCAATAATAAACGGCAAAGATTTGCGTGCTGACGATAAAACGGTTGCCCATGCCGACTGGGTTGACGAATTCATCGGCAATTATACGGATATCACTCACCAAAATGTTATGAACATTCTTAAAGCAGAAGTTGGCAAGGTGTTCGCAACCGTTCTTGAACATGCAGGTGTATTCAAACGAAACGAAGCAGGTTTTGCTGCGTTTATGAGATTCATTGAATCTGTTTAAGGAAACAATGCCTTCAGGCATTATAATATTTAAAAAGGAGATAAAATCCATGAAAAGAATTCTCGCACTCATGCTTGCACTTGCAATGCTTCTCAGCTTTGCAGCCTGCGGCGACACAACAACAGAAGAAACCACCACCACAACTGCAGCAGAAGATGTAACAGACGAAGCTGTTGATGCAACCGAAGAAGCTCCCGTTGAAGATGAATCTGCAGCAGACGTTTCTTCAACAGATCCTTCAACAGCAGATCCCTCGGCAGCAACCGATGAAACACTCGCAAACGGCGAAACAACAGCAGTTGTTCCCGCAGTTGCTCCCGCGACAACAGACGAAATCATCGCATACTACAACAAAGCTGTCAATGATGCTTACGCTGCAAGAGTAGGCTTCAACAAAGAGCGTTACACAGACAACGAAAATCTTAACGCAGGCTTCCTTCTCAAGACTTTTGGCGACCTTGTTTATTCATTTATGGGTATCGGTGCCGAAAACAAATACACAATGGATGTTACCAAGGGTCAGTGGGAATCCGATGTTCCTCACCACTATCTCCGCAAGAGCACTCTTTCAGCAGCCGATGTAACAAAGGCTACTTGCACCGAAAGCAACGGCAAGTACACAATCAAATTCGATGTTAAGCCCGGCAGCAGCAAGGCTTCTAAATCAGAAAGCTGGACAAAGGCTCCCATCGACAAGTGCGGTATCTGCGTTGGCGACCTTGACAAGAGCTATTTTGACCACAAGACAGCTCCTGTTATCTATGCAGCTGTTGGTCAGGTTGTAAGCGGCGCAGTTATTGAAGAAAGCTATAAGAACGCAACAGTT
>JBGVNA010000245.1:0-27678 GCA_045125175.1 Acutalibacteraceae bacterium | reverse complement strand
CGAAAAGAAAGCCGTTGACGTTCTTGCTTATTCGGAAAGTGAGATCGAAAGAATCGGCAGAATCGGCTTTGAAACCGCAAGAAAGAGGAGCAAAAAGCTCTGCTCGGTTGAAAAGAGCAATGTTCTTGATTCAAGCCGCCTCTGGAAATCGGTTATGCACCGCCTTGCAGAAGAATACCCCGACGTTGAGCTTTCGGATATGCTTGTTGATAACTGTGCAATGCAGATTGTCAAGAATCCTGCACAGTTTGACGTTATCGTAACGGAGAATATGTTTGGTGACATCCTTTCCGATGAAGCATCAATGATAACCGGCTCAATCGGAATGATTCCCTCGTCAAGTCTTGGTGCAACCTCTTACGGACTTTATGAGCCGATTCACGGCTCTGCTCCCGACATTGCAGGAATGGATATTGCAAACCCAATCGGAACAATTCTTTCGGTGGCAATGATGCTGCGCTACAGCTTCGATATGCCAAAAGAAGCCGATGCAATCGAAAATGCAGTTTCATCTGTTCTTGATGAAGGCTTCAGAACTGCCGATATTATGAGTGACGGCTGCAAAAAAGTCGGCTGCTCCGAAATGGGCAAACTTATTATTTCCAAACTTGAGAGGAAGTGATAATGTGAAATTATCAGGTGCGGATATAATCGTCAGAACCCTGATTGAGCAAGGATGCGAAACCGTTTTCGGTTATCCCGGCGGTCAGATTCTGAATGTTTACGATTCGCTTTATAAATATCAGAATGAAATAACGCATATCCTCACCGCCCACGAACAAGGTGCGGCACACGCCGCAGACGGATATGCAAGAACCACGGGCAAGGTCGGCGTTGTTATTTCAACGTCGGGTCCGGGCGCAACAAATCTTGTAACGGGCATTGCAACCGCTTATCTTGATTCAATTCCGATGGTTGCAATCTGCGGCAACGTTCCCACAACGCAAATAGGCTCGGACAGCTTTCAGGAAATCGATATAACGGGCGTTACCTTGCCGATTACCAAACATAATTATTTTGTGGGCGAGGTTGAAAATCTTGCGGACACAATCCGCGAAGCGTTTGTGCTTGCAAAGTCGGGCCGACCGGGACCCGTGCTCATTGATGTTCCAAAAGATGTGCAGATTGCAACGTGTGAATATGAACCTAAACCGCCTGCAGAGAAAGAAAAAAGCCATGCTGCAAAGGATACCAGAATTGAAGAGGCGGCAAAACTTATAAACTCATCAAAATGTCCGTTTATCTATTTCGGCGGAGGACTGATAACCGCAGATGCGCAGGAGGAACTGCTTGCTCTCGCAGAAAAAATTGACGCACCCGTCGGTTGCTCGCTTATGGGGCTTTCCGCAATCCCGACGGATAATCCGAGATTTCTCGGTATGCAGGGAATGCACGGTCACTATGCATCGTCAATGGCTATGCATAACGCAGACTGTATAATTTCTCTCGGCGTTCGTTTCAACGACCGTGTTACGGGCAACCGCCAGAAATTCGCTACGGGTGCAAATATCATTCACATTGACGTCGATGGCTCGGAGCTTTGCAAAACGGTCAATGCCGCTTGCGGACTTCGTGGTGATGTGAAGCTCACATTACAAAAACTTCTGCCCTTGCTTAATGAGGATAAAAAGCCCGAATGGTCAGCAAAGGTAGCGGATTTTCGTAAAAGTGAAAATCGTTTTACCGATAACCGTGAAGGTCTTACGCCAAGGAATGTAATTCTTACTCTTAACAAGCATCTCGGCGAAAACACAGCCGTTTGCACCGACGTCGGTCAGCATCAAATGTGGTCTGCACAAAACCTCAACTTCAGAACGCCACGCCGTTTTGTTTCAAGCGGCGGACTCGGCACAATGGGCTTCGGAACGGGTGCGGCAATCGGTGCGGCATTCGGAACAATGGAGAGAAGCGTTCTTGTAACGGGTGACGGCAGCTTTGGAATGACTCTTCAGGAGCTTGCAACCGCAGTTACATATAACGTTCCGCTTGTTATTCTGATTATGAACAACGGTGTTCTCGGTATGGTGCGTCAATGGCAGACTCTTTTTTATGATAAGCATTATTCAAACACCGTTCTTAACCGTAAAACCGATTTTGTGGGGCTTGCAAAGGCTTTCGGTGCAGACGGTATGGCGGCAACAAACCTTGATGAGCTTGAGAATGCTCTTGAAAAAGCTTTTTCATATAACGGAACGTTTGTTATAGATTGTTTGATTGATAAAGATGAATTTGTTCTTCCGATGCTTCCTCCGGGCGGCAGTATGGACGATATTATGACTGAATTGGAGGCGGTGAAATGAACAGATATACTTTAGCTGTGCTTGTGAGGAATCAGTTCGGCGTTCTTAACCGCCTTACGAGTATGTTCAGAAGAAGGCAGTTCAACATAAGCTCCATCACCGCAAGCGAAACCGAATCGGCTGAATTTTCACGAATCACGTTCAGCTTTGACGGCGAAAAAGAAGGCAAGGTTCAGCTTGTCAATCAGCTTTACAAACTGCCCGATGTGTGCTCGATAAAAGAGCTGACAAATGAAAATTCCTTAAGCTGTGAGCTTATGCTTATAAAGTTGAAAAACGACCCTGCCGCAAGGGAAGAAATTCATTCGGCGGCAGAGGCGTTCAAAGCGGAAACCATTGATTATTCCCGTGATTCCATTGTTTTGAGGCTTATCGGCAGCGGAACAAAAATGGACGATTTTATTTCTCTTATGAAGGATTTTACAATCCTTGAAATCTGCCGAACGGGAACGGCATCAATAGAAAAAGGCAGTTCAATACTGCGTCAAAACTTAAATCTTTAATTTTAAAAATGAGGTAATTATTATGGCAAGAATATTTTATCAGCAGGATTGCGATCTTCAGAAGTTAAGCGGAAAAACCGTTGCAATTATCGGCTATGGCTCGCAGGGTCACGCACACGCACTCAACCTTAAAGACAGCGGTGTTGATGTTATAGTCGGTCTTTATGAAGGCTCAAAAAGCTGGGCAAAGGCAGAATCTCAGGGTCTTAAGGTTATGACCGCCGCCGATGCGGCAAAGAATGCCGACGTTATCATGATTCTTATCAATGACGAAAAGCAGGCAAAACTTTATAAAGAAAGCATCGAACCCAATCTTACAGAGGGCAAAACTCTTGCATTTGCTCACGGCTTTAACATTCATTTCGGCTGTATCAAGCCCCCGAAGAATGTCAACGTTATTATGATTGCACCCAAGGGACCCGGTCACACCGTCAGAAGCGAATATCAGGCTGGCAAAGGCGTTCCTTGTCTTATTGCAGTTGAGCAGGATGCAACGGGCGATGCGTGGGATATCGGTCTTGCTTATGCTCTCGGCATCGGCGGTGCAAGAGCGGGTGTTCTTGAAACCAATTTCAGAACAGAAACCGAAACCGACCTTTTCGGTGAGCAGGCTGTTCTCTGCGGCGGTGTCTGTGCTCTTATGCAGGCAGGCTTTGAAACTCTTGTTGAAGCAGGCTACGATCCCCGAAACGCATATTTTGAATGTATCCACGAAATGAAGCTCATCGTTGATCTTATCTATCAGAGCGGTTTTGCAGGAATGCGTTATTCAATCTCCAACACCGCTGAATACGGCGATTATGTAACAGGTCCCAAAATCATAACCGAAGAAACAAAGAAATCAATGAAGAAAATTCTCAAGGATATTCAGGACGGCACATTTGCAAAAGAATTCCTGCTTGATATGTCTGATGCAGGCAGTCAGGTACATTTCAACGCAATGCGCAAAATCGCAAGTGAACATCCGTCGGAAGTCGTCGGTGAGGATATCAGAAAGCTTTACAGCTGGAACGGCGAAGATAAACTCATAAACAATTAACAAATTGTTCTAATTAAAATAAAATCGTAGGGGACGGCCTCTGTGCCGTCCCGTAAAAAGGAGTTCAATATGAAAAGTGAAACTCTTAAATTCGGAACACAGAACGCTCCACACAGAGCGTTATATCACGCACTCGGTCTGACTGACGAAGAAATGCAAAGACCTCTTGTCGGAATAGTCAGCTCATATAACGAGATCGTGCCCGGTCATATGAACATAGATAAAATCGTGGATTCAGTTAAGCTCGGCGTTGCAATGGCAGGCGGAACACCTATTGTTTTCCCTGCAATAGCTGTCTGCGACGGCATAGCAATGGGTCATACGGGTATGAAATATTCGCTCGTTACCCGTGATTTGATTGCCGATTCAACCGAAGCAATGGCGCTTGCTCACGGCTTTGACGCTCTTGTTATGGTGCCCAACTGTGATAAGAATGTACCCGGTCTGCTTATGGCGGCGGCAAGGCTGAATATACCGACGGTTTTTGTCAGCGGCGGACCAATGCTTGCAGGCAGAGTGAACGGTGCAAAAACAAGCCTTTCATCAATTTTTGAAGCAGTCGGCGAATACGGTGCAGGCAAAATCACCGAAGAAAAACTCCGTGAATATGAATGCAAAACCTGTCCGACCTGCGGCTCGTGTTCGGGTATGTATACAGCAAACTCAATGAACTGCCTCACCGAAGCGCTCGGTATGGGACTTCGGGGCAACGGAACGATTCCTGCAGTTTATTCTGCAAGAATAGAACTTGCAAAGCACGCAGGTATGGCGGTTATGGATATGGTTAAAAAGAATATCCGTCCCCGTGACATAATGACAAAAGAAGCATTTATGAACGCTCTGACGGTTGATATGGCTCTCGGCTGTTCAACCAACAGTATGCTTCATCTTCCCGCAATAGCTCACGAATGCTCAATTGAAATAAATCTTGATGTTGCAAACAAGATAAGTGCGAAAACTCCAAACCTCTGTCACCTTGCACCCGCAGGCAGAACGTATATCGAAGAGCTTGACGAAGCAGGCGGCGTTTATGCTGTTATGAACGAGCTTTCAAAGAAAAATCTGCTCAACCTCGATTGTATCACTGTAACGGGCAAAACAGTAGGTGAAAACATAGAAGGATGTATAAATCTTGACCCGAACGTAATCAGACCAGTTGATAATCCGTACAGCAAAACAGGCGGAATCGCTGTGCTCAGGGGAAACCTCGCCCCCGACGGCAGCGTTGTGAAACGTTCTGCGGTTCTGCCTGAAATGCTTGTTCACGAAGGTCCTGCAAGAGTTTTTGACTGCGAAGAAGATGCGCAGGCGGCAATCAATGCAGGCAAAATCAAGTCAGGCGACGTTGTTGTTATCCGTTACGAAGGGCCCAAAGGCGGTCCGGGTATGAGAGAAATGCTCAACCCAACGTCTGCTATTATGGGAATGGGTCTCGGCAGCAGCGTTGCCCTTGTAACAGACGGCAGATTCAGCGGTGCAACAAGAGGCGCCTGCATCGGCCACGTTTCGCCCGAAGCGGCAAGCGGCGGTGTGATAGGTGTTGTTGAAGACGGCGACATTATCAGCATCAATATCCCCGAAAACAAGCTTGAACTTAAGGTTGACGAAAAAGTTCTTGAAGAGCGAATGAAAAACTTTGTTCCCAAGAAAAAAGAGCTTTCTGGTTATCTAAAGCGATACGCTGCACTTGTTTCAAGCGGAGCGGAGGGTGCAATTCTGAAATGAAGAATGAAAAATTAAATGAGTTATTTTTAAAACTGAACTCTCTCTGCATTTTCAGAGACTTGCTTTCCGATTCGGTACTAAGCAGACTTGTGAAATATCTTGAATGCATTGAAACCGCAGAAACATCCGAAAAAATCAGCCGTTATTCCGAATTTGTTTCTGCATTATATGAAAATAACAAGATAAGCCTTGCAAGGCACATACACACCGTTGTCGGAAACAATGAAAATGTCTATGTTAAGATTATCGGCAGTGGTAAATCCGGCTCACCCACGATGAAAAAATGCGTTGATGCGGAGCTTGAAATTCTGCAATCGGTTGCAGATTTAACCCCTGCGGAGCTCCAAAGTGCGATTGATTGGAACGGATTTCTGCCCGTGTTCAAGGCTGAAAAGGTTGACTTGGCTAACGATTACGCAAAGCGAACAAAGAATATCGGCAAATACGGTTACGGTATTTATGCAAAGAATCATATGTTCCGCATTAACGGCGGAAAAGTCGTTCCCGTTTTGCATCCCGATGAAACAATGCTTTCCGACCTTATCGGATACGAGCGAGAAAAGGAAATTATTCTTGATAACACAAAAGCTCTGCTTGAAGGCAGAGCGGCGGCGAATTTTCTTCTGACAGGCGATGCAGGCACGGGCAAATCCTCAACGGTAAAAGCCGTTGTCAACGAGCTTCACAAAGAAGGCTTGCGGATAATCGAAGTGCGTAAAGAGCAGCTTCACGATATACCGTCAATTCTTGATGAGCTGTCGGAAAATCCGCTGAAATTCATTCTTTTTATTGATGACTTGTCTTTCCAAAAGGATGATGATAATTTCAGCGCACTTAAAGCTGTTCTTGAAGGCTCGGTTTCCGCAAAGTCAAAGAATGTTGTAATCTATGCAACAAGCAACCGCCGTCATCTTGTCAAAGAAAAACTCAGCGACCGTGAGGGTGACGACGTTCATTTCAACGATACTGTTCAGGAGATAATATCCCTTTCCGACAGGTTCGGAATACATATCACCTTCAACAAGCCGAACAAAGAAACCTATCTTGATATTGTCCGCAGCCTTGCAAATAAAAAAGGTATAAAATACAATTCAGATGAGCTTGAAAGAAAAGCGGAACAGTTCGCACTCGAAAAAGGCTCACGCTCCGCAAGAGCAGCGAAGCAGTTTGTTGAAATAATACTATAAAATGCAAAGCAGGTACCAATCATTTTATGTATGGTCAAGCTTATAAGAGTACATCTCACTCACAAATTCTTTGCCGAGTTCGTTATATCACACACCCACACGTAAGTAAACAATTATCCCCCACTCACCCACACGCTTCTTTTACGCATTCCCTCATTAACCTTGAAATATATGACTTCGACACAGGTTCACCATTTCTTTGAGCGATTACAAATTTTGCATTGGGGTTAGAATTACGAATTGCAACAAGAACCGAATATACTTCCGGTGTTATTGGAATAATTTTTGTTCTATTTTTACTCAATGGTTTGAATTTAATTGAATAGTCTGTTTTTCCGTCCTCCGAGAGATTGATTTCGGAGGATGTTTTATTCACAGTAATTGTCATGTTTTCAAAATCAACATCAGCCCAAGTCAATGCAAGTACTTCGCCGATTTTCATATCGGTAAGCAACATAAGCTTAACTGCGTTACCGTGCATATACTTGGGTCTGTTTGTTTCAGGATTGATACTATCTGCAACAGCAAATATCCTTTCAAGTTCCTCCGGTGTGTATCCCCTCTTCGCTTTCTTTTCAATTTTCGATTCGGGACAACTTATAAATCTCATCGGATTATTTGTCGGCTTTTTATGTTCAGAATAACAGGCAAACATTCTTTCAAGCAGACGATAACAGTCATCCACCATCCCTTGGCATCTTTTCTCTGCCATATCTTCAAGAAGACTTATCAATTCTGATTTTTTCAAACTCTTCATTCGCCTATCACCAAATACTGGTCTTATTTGAGAGTTGTATATTGACACAAGCTTTAGATAGTTTGTATTCTTGGCAGTATCTGTTAAAATCCTTTTATACACTTCTTCAAAGAATTCATTAAGTGTACATACAGGATAATACTCCTCGTTTGGATAATCTTTAGAAAATTTATTTATTGCTGTTTTGGATGGATCTGTACGTGTAATACGCTTTGTGTCACCGTTTTCATTTATGTACCAAACCTCACACTTATATTTGCCGTCCTTCTGCTGATAAACTGTATGACTGCGAACTTTTACTATCACAAAAACACCTCCTTTGAGTTTACAAAGGAAGTATCGCAGAATTTTTTGACACATGTAATGCTTTTGATTTGACAATTTATTGACGATTTCAATCAACAAAAACGAGCCCTGAAATTAATCAGAGCTCGTTTGGTCAGATTCTATTCTTATGTCACAAACATCGTCAATCGCTATTTTAGTTTTAACAATCGTTATTGTTCTGTAAATCGGGTCTATGTTTGAGACAAGACCGGTGAGTATTTCGTAGCAATCCTCTTTGTAATAAGTGAGGGTTATCAGCATACCTTTCTGAACTTTGTTGAGCTTGTCCGAAAGAATTTCCGCCTCATCTTCGGAGAGTTCTTTTCTCTGCTCAATTATCTTTTCACGCTGCTTTATAACCTCATAATACCCGGTAAGTGCTGCGAACGGCATAAACTGTCTTGCTCTGTCTGCTTTCTTAATCGCCACCGTTATGCCCTCCTACCATCTTGTTTCTGCTGCGTGCCGTAGCCTTTTCGGTATAGCTTATACCCTTGAGGATAATATTCTTGCCGTATTTCTTCTTTATATCAACCACAGCTTCACGCAGCTTCTTTTCTTTCTCCTGAGCTTTAACATCATCGAAAAGAGATATTGAAGCCATATAGTCATCCTGAAGGTTATTAAGTCCAATAGTAATTCTACGTATGGGTGCACTTGGGTTGGTTGTTTCCTTATACAAAGTCTCAAAGTAACCCATTATCTTCTTGAAAGAATTTGTAAACTCCCCTATTTTCCTTGTTCCACCCGTTGAACGGTTGGTGTCCTTTGAATAGCCTATGTGAAGCGAAATTGAATCAATTACAAGGTGCTTTTCAATCAGCTCATCTACCTGTAAATCTACCATTTCCTTGACGATTGTAAACGCATCATTGTAGTTGTAATCTTCAAAGAGCACCTGACCATTGGATATTGAACTACTTTTGGATTTGTATTCGTGAATCTCTTTTATTGTACAATGTTCTCTTCCGTGAGCATGGTCAACAAGGAACTCGGCATTGACTCCAAATTCGTTATATAGAAGCTGTTCGGTACATTCTGCAACGCCCTTCAAATCATATATACCGTAGCGTTCAAGTCGGTTTGCGATTCCCCTACCGATATTCCATATATCGGTTATAGGTCTGTGCGTCCATATTTTTTCTTTGAAGCTCTCTTCATCAAGAATGCCGATAAAATTCGGCGAATGCTTTGCAGTTACGTCAAGAGCAACCTTGCAAAGGAACAGATTAGGTCCGATACCTGCTGATGCAGGAATACCTGTTTCGTAAAACACAGCATCCATAAGCATGATTGTAAATTCAAGTGCAGTTTTCTTATACAGACGAAGATAGTCGGTTATATCGATAAAGCACTCGTCAATTGAATAGACGTGAATATCTTCGGGGCTGACATAGCGGAGATAGACCGAATATATATCCGCAGACACCTGCATATATTTCCTCATCTGAGGCATAGCGGTGATATATTCAATATTCTTCGGAATCTCAAACACACGGCAACGGTTTTTGACACCGAGTTTTTTCATAGCGGGAGTTATGGCAAGGCAAACAGAGCCGTTACCCCTTGTGGGGTCAGCTACAACAAGATTGGTTGTCATTGGGTTAAGCCCACGCTCAACACATTCAACAGACGCATAGAACGATTTTAAATCTATGCAGCAGTACATCTTATCTGACATTGCTCTGTCTCCTTTCTGAAATTATCTGCCGGCTTCAACAAACCAACGACCCTCTTCTTCAAAAAGAAAGGTCTCCTTACCATTAATTTGAATTGTGTAGCGTGTATCTCCCCCGCCAACCTTGACGGATTTATTCTTCGAACGGTTCAGAACTCGCTCAACGATATACACCGTACCATCTTCCCAGAGGATACGCATAGGTCTGCTTTTACCGTTACGGTCGTGCCAAGCAAGAACTTCTACATACACTTTTCTTACCACTGCATATCCCTCCTTGATAATTATAGAACATTTGTTCGTTTTTCTATAATACTCCTGTGAGATTGAATTGTCAAGAGGGATTTAAAGGAAAAAGCCCTGAACCAATCAGGGCCAATAAGCAAATTAATATTTAAAATATATCTATTTTTTTCGATATCTTGCTGAAAGTGGTTTAATATCTGGTTTCGTTCTCTTTTTCTTATCTACTTTAGAGCGATACCTAATTTTGTCCACCTCTTTATTCAAATCATCATGATAATTTGATTGATAATCAATTAATTTTTTAAATTGTAAAGTTCCTATAACAACATGATCATTATCTCCACCTTTTATTTTAAAAATATCCTTACTATCTCTATCATACGGACCTGTTATTCTTGAATCGCCATAAAAAGACGTATTTGCTTGAACAACACAAATATGTAAATCGCGAACCGTCGAATCAATAATATTTGAAAAATAAGTTGTATCCTTATTAAATACCGGTGCAGCAATTATATCGCAACGTCCCTTAAGCAACGCTCTGATCATAACATCGGTCAATTCATAGCATACTAAAGGTGCAATTTTTATGCCCTGCCATAAAAAGATCTGATATTCAGCACGTTCTCTGTCTTGGCAATAGTATCCATGCTTAGCAAGTTCTTTGAACTCAATTGGTGAATAATCATTTTTTTCTCTAATATATAGAAAAGCATTTTTATAGCCTTTTTTTCCAGAGGAAAATGGTAAAACAGTTGCTATATAATTATATTTTCGTTCTTCATCATCGCCCATATACTGCAATCCGGTTACTATAGCAATTTGGGAACGTTTTGCAAATCTTATAAGTTCACCTATCCAATAAATTGGGAAATACAGTTCTGGTAAAACCAAAAGCATCGGTTTTTGATTTTTTAAATCAACAGCATTATATGTTTCCTTCAATATTGAATAAAGAACACTTTTATCTTTGTTTGATATATTATCCCATCGCTTAAGACCGGATAAGCATTTTTCAAAACTAATGTTTACGCTTCCTACAGCAATATTTATTTCTTCTGGTACAGATACATCTTGGTTTGGAACTTTAATTCTTCTTAAAAGATAATCATCAAACTCTATTTTTGTTGGTGTTTCAAATTCAAAAGGATCGAAATCCATATAATTAATAGTCTTATATTTATCGAGCAAACTATTGGTTATGAAACTGAACTTTGATCCTTTTTTATTTTCTCTATGATAATGGTAAAATAATAAAAGTAAAAGCTCATCATAATGAATAAATCTTGGAGACCATTTAAATTTAAATGATTCTTCTATTTTTTCTGGATATTCTCCTATATCCTTTAAGTCCATTTTGGTTAACGAAACATAATTACTATTATAATCGAAATAATTTGCTAACGGAAATGCTATCAAATTATGGTCAAACATATTAGAATCAATAAATTTTATTACATCTCCGTATTTTGATTTAAATCTCTTTTTAAACACTTCAACATTTAAACATAACGCTAACTTTAAGCATATATCAAGATGTTCTTTTAAATTTTCTTTCAACCTCTTGTTTATGCTTGAACGACGACAAAACATTTTCTGATCAAGAGAAGTTTTTGATTCTATAGCCGAAATCCGGTTTTTCATATCATCAACAAACTCTTTTAATTTTTGCGTTCTTTCCGTTATTACTAAAAAATACATATAATTTAACCAGTTAGAGTAAAATTCAATAGCTTGACTACCGGTAAAGAACTTTTCAATCTGAGAAATTTGAGAATTGATGTTTTCAATTGTATCAGAATGTTTTCGCGTGTTAATCCTTGCATATTTATAAGCTAAAGCTGAGAAATATTTTCCAACCTTAAACGCATCAACACCAACTTTACCAATATCTCTGATTTTATTCTCTTTAGTAAAATTCTCGACACTATATGCAACCTCATCAAATTTAGACAAATCCAAATCGCTATCTGGTAACGGAGCAGTTTGGCTGGGATAAATTCTAATATTGTCGTTATAAATGTCAATAATAGCTCTTGATTCACTATGATCGATATAAATAATTTTTATCTTATCTGCTTGTATGCACAGCTTAGGATAACCTTTTAAATAGTAAACGTCATCTCTTTTTATAAAAATATCTGTATTAACAAAAAGTGATTCTAAAATAACATTATTGGTATCTTTTTTATTAATAGTTTTATTTGCAACAATTAATATATCGTCAACATAACGACCATAATAAATCAAATCATTATGTTTGCTTAGTTTTGAATCAAAATCTTTAAGGTAAATATTGCCCAAAATCATTGAGCTAAATAAGCCAATTGGCAATGGATATTGTCTTTTATTATAATTGTTCCAATCATTTCTTAAGGTAACTATTTTTGAAAAATATACTTGAAAAACATTTTCAATAATATTTGTCAATGTTCTAATACTACTAAGCAACTCATGACTATTAAAATAATCTATTAACTTATTAAAATCAAAAACAACTGAATAAAAATATGATTTAATATCTAATGATATTAGAACAGAATCATTATGCTTTTTGTAGTTGTTTTCTAATATATCGAAGGCATTGTTTCTCCAAGCACAATATTTATTAAAGTAACGATTAAAAAATGTTCTACCTTGATAGTTTATTTTGTTATCCGAAAACATAGCCGACATATTAATCGTGTTTCCATACACATCATAAGAAAGAATACTATTGTCAAAATCCATCTTCGCAAGAAAGATAGACCATAAAGCATCTAAAATATGCACTTCAATAGGAGCGTTTATAAAAAAATTAACTGTTTTCATTTTTTTATCACGCTGAATAGTATTGGTAATAGGACTGTTGTTTCTGATAGGTTCTGTATCAAATTTTTTTGGAATAACATAATAGTCGATTTGTTGATACAAATCTTCTAATAGATTTTTTGAAAAGTTTGCAGTGGGATGGCACAACAAATAAGCCAAATCTTCAAAAGTTTTATCCATCAAAACACGATCACTTTCAAATTCAGCTATCTTTTTACGCATAAATAAAAAGTTTTTATTATAGTAGTAATAACTTTTTAGTTTACGGTATGCACCTTCAAGCATATTTTTGTTGTTAACAACATCTTTAAACATAAACTTAGACCTTTCAAAAGACATCTTCATTTAAATTAATAACAAGTGATAATATACGCTCTCTTACGACGAAGCAAATAATATACAATAACAACCAATAAAAATCCGACTATGTACACTTATTCTTAATTGTTCTCTTCGAAATTCTCAACTTGCTCCATAACCTTACGGAAAACTTCTGGGCTGTACTGTGGAGGATAACCATTTTTGATAAGGCAAACTTTGATATCAAATTTCAGTTGATCACGGACAATCTGATTGTTAAGCCAGTCTGCGAACGAAGATTTGGTATCAATTATTTCTTTAATCTTCTTTGCAAGAGCTTTACATTTGTCATTAACTGAAATACCATTAACAACTTTGTCTTCACCATATTCGAAATCATACTCGTCTCTTAACGCCATCAAGATATCATAGAATGCCTTTTCCTCAAATGTGAGTCCGACTTTGCGGAAACTCTCTCGGTCAGCATTCATATCCTTGAGGATTCTCAAAGCTTGTTCGGTTGCGTTTCTTATGATTTCCTCTGATGTCAGTTCCTGAGCTTCGCCAGCTTCTTCAGCGGTAAGTTGTTTTCTACGCTCATGATACAGATTAATGGTTTCTTCAAGCATTTCTTGGAATTTTTTAGCTGCCAGCTGGTTAGTCTTACTGTATTCTTTGATTTGCTTCCTGAGCATTTTTATCAGCAATTCCAACTTTGATGCAGGCATTTTTACATCAGAAAGACGTTCAAAATACTCAGCACTGAAAATATCTTCCTGTTCGCCGTTTTCAAGAACGCTCTCGACTTCGTTATAACGCAAAGCTTCCTCAACCATTTTGGCAACGTGACGGTTCATGGTTTCAGCATCAACTTCGCTTGTTCCGCTCATCTTACGAACAAAACCTGCAATTGCCATAAAACACTGTGCGAGTGCTGATTCAGCTTCTTCCAATTCACCTGAAGGCTGACAAATATCGTATGCAGCTCGCATTCTCTTTACGGTTTTAAGGAAATATGTTTTAAATGATACTTTGCTTACCTTTTTACCGTCTTTACTCTGCGTTTGCAATTCCTGTGTGGTTACAAACACATATTCAGCAGCTTTAGCAAGAAGAGTATATCTTTTTGCCGGATCACCATTAGGATCAAGAAACGGTTTCAAATCATAGCCTATAAAAAGGTCTTTGAGAATTTCAATTTCTTCTCTAAATATATTTGTTGCCTGTTCAACATCATCAGCAGTAGGAGCGACTGAAGTGTCGCCACCATAAACCTTCATTGCTTCACGCATATTGTCACGGATACCGATATAGTCGATGATAAAGCCATAATCCTT
Source organism: Acutalibacteraceae bacterium (assembly GCA_045125175.1). Classification (GTDB taxonomy): domain Bacteria; phylum Bacillota; class Clostridia; order Oscillospirales; family Acutalibacteraceae; genus CAG-177. Next base: position 13,468 of record JBGVNA010000245.1, on the reverse strand, counting down.
ACCGGGATATTTTCTGTTAACACGACTGATTGTCTGAATAAGCAGATGCTTTTTCAGTGGTTTATCATTATACAGATATGTAAGTGAAGGCACATCGAAACCTGTAATCCACATATCAACAACAACTGCAATATGCAGGTTTGAGAAATCCTGCTTGAACGCTATGTCAAGATCATCGGTGCGAGTGTCATTTTTAACACCACCGAGATAGTTGTACATATCTTCAGGATCGTCCTTACCCACACTTGCAACCATAGCCATAAAAGGCATAGGCTTCAATTTACGTAATTCGTCTTCAGGAACATTAACACCATCAGGATGTTTCTTTTCTTCGAACCATTCGGGGTATTTATCCTTAAATATGGAAAGAAGTTTATATGCGATCGGTCTGCTTGAGCAGACAATCATTGCTTTCTGTATTCTGTCAGGATCTTTAGCACACGCAGATACATAGTGGTCGTGAATATCTACAGCAAGTCTTTCAAGGCGTGATAGTTCACCAAGAATAACTTCCATTGAACTCATAGCCTTCTTGCTTGCCTCGATATCATCTGCAGTTGCGCCGTCATCAGCACACTGCTTGTAATATGCTTCAATCTGTGCTGCTTTTTCCTTGTCGAGCAATACTTTTGCAATACGGGGATGATACTTGATAGATACAGTAAGACCGTCAGCAACAGCCTGATCCATAGTGTAGCGGTCAATTTCATCACCGAATGTCTGATATGTTTCTGCTATCGGAGTACCGCTGAAACCAACAAACGTTGCATTGGGTAATGCTTCTTTCAAAACTTTTGCATACGGTTTTGAAACCATTGCACGCATATTTTCATCAGCATCCTTGCTGAACTGAATTTTCTTTGCGTGCTCAAGCTGTGTTCTGTGTGCTTCATCCGAAAAGCATATAATATTTGCACGGTCATTGATAAGACCTATTTTGTCATCTTCCCTGTCGCAGAATTTCTGAATAGTGCAGATATAAAAACCGCCGCTTTCACGTGCGCCGAGTTCCTGCCTTAACGCAGCACGTGTCGGAACAACGGTTACTTCACCGAGATTGAGAAATTCTTTACTCTTGGTGAATAATTTTGCACCCTGTTTCTGCAATTCATCACGGTCAACAATCATAACAATTGTCGGCGAACCGATTTCAGGAATATCAGAACAGCGCAAAGCGAGCTGACGGGCAAGAAACGCCATAGTATAAGTCTTACCACAGCCTGTTGCACCAAAATATGTACCACCCTTGCCACTCTTCTCTACAACAGATTTGATAATACTCTGCTTAAGAAGTCGGGCAGCAAAGAACTGAGGATAGCGGCAGACGATTTCACGTTCCTCTCGGTCATATTTGCTATCCTGAAAATAAATATAATCACGGAAGATTTCGAGGAATCTTTCAGGGCTGTAAACACCCTTGATCATTGTCTGCAATTCATCAAAAGGCAGAGTAGATACCTTGTCCCCATCATTAACACGACGCCATGCATAGAAATGCTCATAAGGTGTACGAACAGTACCGAGTCGTGTTTTTACACCGTCTGAAATACAAGCAAGAGGACAGTAATGCAACAGATGCGGAATATCACGCCAATAACGCTTGGTTATCTGATTGTAAGCATCAACAATTGTCGCTTTGTCATCTGCAGGATTTTTGAGTTCGATGATACAAAGAGGCATACCGTTGACAAAAAGAATAATGTCCGGTCTGCGATTCTCTTTCTGTCCATTGTTTGTATATTCAACTGTGAACTGATTAACTGCACGGAAGATATTATTTTCGGGGTTTTCAAAATCAATGAGGTTAATCATTCTGGCAAGTCCGGACTGAGGCGTGAACTGAACACCGTCAACCATCCAGCCGTAAACCTTATGAAGTGTGGCAAATTCGCTTTCAGCACCAACAAGACGCACTGTGTCCATAATCTGATGAATTTCATCTGCAATCAGGTCGGGATTAGTCTTAATGAGAAACTGTTCCATGTCATCCGCATACAAAACATCACGCTTTGAGCTGCGTGTCATACTGTTCCCGGCAAGATAATCCCAACCCTCATCCTCAAGGAATGAGAGAAATGCATATTCAAATTGCGACTCACAAAAGTGACCGTTGTAGTTATTCAGTTTAGGCATATAATCAGTCTCCGTAGTCCATAATAAATTCCAATATGTCTTTAAAATCGCTATCGACTTGAGATTTGTCGTTTTCTTTCTCTACAAAAAGCTCAGCATACTGTTCATCAGATAATGTCTGTAAACGATATTCTGTAGTGTTAGGAATATTTTTGTTCAAAAGACTTTTTCTTGTCAGCGCATCCAAATATAAGGCTAATCGAACCAGTATGAGTCTTTCTGCATCCGGTTCTGTATTTGTAAAATGCACATATTGGTTTATGAGTTCTTTAGGTTCTTCCAACAAATCCCGTGCATACATTTTATCACATTCATTATAACAACTGTCTGAGCCTAAATAATACATTTTCTCAAGGTTATAACCATATGCTGAAAAACCGCTATCGTAAACACTGATGCTGTATATCGAATCAAACAATGTTGTTATTATCCAATTTTCCGGAAACCTTATTCCACTATTTTCATATCCTTCGTAGGACATGTTTTGCAATTCGTTTCTCAAAAAATTCAATGAATATATAACCGCATTTTGATATTTTTCTAATGCGATGTTATTACGAGAATCTGATAACTTAATTGTAAAAAAGTTAATATATTCATCGAAAATAAATTCAGAACCATAATCGAATCTTTTATAGTATTCATCTTTAAGATAAACCAAGTATTGGACAACATCGTTATTAAAATCCAAAAGATGTTTTACAGATTCTTGTCGAAGTTTTTCATATACTTTGTCGGTATAAGTGTTTTTGGCTTCGATAATTCGGGGAATAAGCTCTATCCATTTTGTCAGATATTGTTCAAATTGCGAAACATACAATCCATGATAAATCGATCTATCTCCACTGGACTGATAAATAAAGGCCGCAAGATCGGCGTTTTTACCATCAATCCAAGTTAAGGTTTTTCTCCATGTTACAAACGGACAGCAGTGAAACTTATTGCCATTTAAAAATTCTTTTTGACGGTTTGTACAAAGTGGATGAACAGAGCATAATGCACGGATGTACTCAAAATACTTTTGATCTGTACAATTTTCACCCAATCTGTTCCCAAAAACTTCAGTTGATTTTTCAATGCTATCAATTAAATCATTGTCAATTCTGAATATTCTTCCGATTGTTTTTATACAGTCCATAACAATATAAGCATTGTTGATAAAATCATAAAAATCAAACGCAGAACGAGCATCTTTATCCTTGCCAAGCTCGATGCTATTAAGGTAAGCGAGCGTGTCCTCTAAACGATCCATAGCTGCACAAGTTCTATCCCACGCATAATATTTTCCGTTTGTTTGCTTATCCTCATGCACATTATCTATGGAATGTTTCTGGCGATCATTTACCGCATCACGCAAATCGGCTGCATGTTGAGTATTGAAATGAAATCTAAATGTTTCCATTTCTTCCTTCCTCCAACGAACCTTTTATAAGTATCGGACAAATGTTTTTGATTTGGGCTTTTAACTGTTCGTTAATTTCTTTTCTTTTGATATATGTGCTGTATACGCTTGCAATTGATTTCTGAATTTCAATATCAGGAATCGGTATTTGAACTTCAATTAAATCATTCCATGTAAATGTTTCTCGAGCAGAACCCCAAGAATGAAAGCGTGCATACCTGTCAAACTCAGTTCTGTTAAAAAACATACATAAATATTCAGGATATAATTTATCCTCTTGAATAGAGAAAACCTCATTAACAGAAGAGACTACAATGTCTTCATTAGTGTTATTAAAGGCGTAGGTGAATACCTTCTCGTTGTGTGTTGTCTGAACAAAAGCTATCTGACGAGGATGACAAACCTTATAATTAGCAAGTTCATTTTTATTTACCTTTGATGTAGGTTCACGAAAACACTTTGATGTGCTGATACCCATAACATTTTTTGTGCCATTTGGTCCATTACGAACATCATATCTTTCGATATACGGACCAATTTTTTCACAAGGCATATTTCGACGCAAATCTTCAATATAACCGTCACATACAAGTTTTAAATCTTCAAGTCCACGCTCATAGCTTTGCTGATTTGCAACCATAGCTTTATAAATATCAACATATTTCTGCTGTGTGGGAATATCTGGTAACTCTATTTCAAACTCTGACAAATCGCCAACCCTAAAATAGTTGCGAGCTGAACCAACAGCACCGAACCAGCACTTTCGCGCAAATTCATCTCGTTTTATAAAAAGATTCAGATATTCAGGAAGCAGCAAATCCGTACGTGTGACATAAAAGATCTCGTACAACGAAGAACAAATAGCTTTATCCCAAAACACGTTTAAGGCAATAGAATTTAATTCCATTCTTGCTGGATTAAAAACAAAATCATTTAAATAGTATGCATTATATATTAAAAGATCTGCTCCATCTTGTTTCGGAGAAATAAAGCCTTCTCTTGCAACCCCTCGAATAGGAAGTTCTTCTGCTCCATCATATTTTTCTCTACGTTGTTTAATGAGTGAACCGAGCTTATACTTAGTTAATGCCATAACCAATCCCCCTGAACGCATCTTCGAGCATCTTCTGAGATTGCTTTTCCTGAGCAAGAATGTCTCTCATCTCCTGCTGAATACGGCTCATTTCTGCATTAAAATCTATATCAAGATCGTGGTCAATGAATTCAATATATTTACTTGGAACAAGCGACCAACCGTTAGCTTTGATTTCTTCTATACCTACACTACGATAAAGTTCCGCAACTGCATAATTAGTTCCGTCTGTTCCTTCGTTCTGCCATGTATGGTAAATATCAGCAGCTCTCTGAATCTGAACATCATCCAATAATACTTTCTTCTTACCCTCGTTCTTTACGGGATTTTCAGTCCAAGTACGTAAATCCATAAACAGAATTTCGCCTTCACGGTTGCGAAGCTTTCTGCCGTGATAATTGCCACCTTTTTTATTCTGATTAAGAATCCAGAGCGTAACACTGATATCTGTTGTAATAAAAAGTTCACGAGGAAGAATTATAATAGCTTCTACCTTATCATTCTTTATAAGCTGTTCACGGATATCGGCAGTATCACTGTCACCCAAAGCACCGTTAGCAAGAAGGAAACCTGCAACACCGTCGAGAGGCTTCAAATGTGACAGCATATGTAGAATCCACGCATAGTTGGCATTGCTCTCAGGCGGAGTTCTGTAATCTGCCCAACGAGCGTCATCCTTAAGATTCTCATCAAACCAACCTTTAAGATTGAAAGGCGGATTTGCCATAATATAATTAAAATAGATACCTTTATGAAGGTCGTTTGTAAATGATGAGTCGTATGTTCCACCAAGATTATGGCTGATACCACGCAGTGCGAGATTCATTTTTGCAAGTCTGTACGTTGCAGCTTCTTTTTCCTGACCATAAATGTTAATTCGGCTGATGTCGCCACGCTTTTGTCTTATGATATCAGTACTCTGAATAAACATACCGCCCGAACCGCAGCAAGGATCATAAAGAGTTCCTTCAAAAGGTTCAATCATTGCAGCGATAAGCTGAACAACGTCATGAGGTGTGTAATATTCGCCCTCTTCTTTTGTTGCATTAACAGCAAATTCCTTAAGGAAATATTCATATACACGACCAATAAGGTCTTTTTCTTCGCCAAAAGCCTTATGGCTGATTTTGTTAACCTCATCAACAACCTGCTTAATATCATTGGGTGCAAGATTTCGTGTAGTGAATGTACCCTCGATAAAACAACCCTTCAACTTCTTGTTATCTGAAGCAAGGGTGTGCAAAGCCGTATCAAGAGCAACATTGAGCTTCGGAGCAGGAGTATTGATAATTGTTGACCAACGAGCCTCAACGGGAAGATTATATGTACCATCAGTAAATGTTGCATCATCAATGAAAGCGGCAATAATGCCTTCGTCATCCGGGTCAAGACCCTGTGCAATCAGATCTTCACGAAGTTTCGCAAGTCCGTCTTCGAACTTTTCACCAATAAAGCGCAGGAATATAAGCGTGAGCATCATATCACGCTTTTCAAAGAACGAACCGGAGTTTCTTGCCTTACGCAGAATATCACGACATTTAAACAATATGGATTCCAAATTTATCTTTTCTTCAACTTTTTTCTTAGCCATAGGTGGAAACCTTCCTTTTAACAATTTTAGAAGATGTTATTATATCTTGTTGAAATTATTTCAATCAAATAGTCAATTACTTGTTTGCAAGTTTCTTGGTTTATTTGTTTATTTCTCTTCATACACAATTTAGCATGAACCATATTGCGTTTATCTCTGATGTGATGAGCCTTACTTTGCTCTTCCATCCAAGCAGGTTTTTTAATCTCGGCAACTGCATCAATATAATCAATAAGCTCGGCTCGTTTAGTTTTAGTTCTATCTCTTCTGTCAGGCACAATATATTCTTCGGTAAAATAATCTTTACCATCAATGCTGCCAAGCCAATCAATCATAAAAGCTTCCAGAATAGAACCGGCAAGAATTAAAGATGCTTTGTAAGCACCGTTCTCATAGCAGGTTTTCAATTCTTTAACATCATCTAAGATTATTGCTCGAACTTTTGGATCTCTTATAAGTTTTAACTTTTGAATTTGCTCGGTCAACAAAGTTCCTTCAAGAGAATTATTCGAATTGTTTAATCCGGTTATTAATTTAGTTAATTCGCTTATTGATTCGTCTTCAGCAAAATAAAGAGTATTAAAAATGTGTCTGTATTCCTCTGTATTCTTTGGCTGAGGAATAACAGGCAATGACGCAATGTCTTTAGCAGACACTCTTTTAATAGCTGCTCCTGTTGACAAAGCATTAGTGATTATTTTTGATGTTTCACTATTCAAATAAACAAATAAGTATTCCGGTGACACTCCTGCTTTAGGACGTATTATATGCATCAATCTGTTTACATACACATTTTTAAGATCTTCAGCTATCAAATAAAATATATTTGCTGAATTCTGATAAACAATATCGCCTTTCCGAACGATTGCATCAGTTTTTGCACCGATTGATAACTGTTTATCATCAAAAGGGTATTTCAAACTCTTAACGGTAAGTGTCAGTCCTTTTTCATTTTCCTTGCTTCTTGGAATTATTATTTCCGCTAATTCATCAAGTCTAACTGTTTCTTCAGCTTTAAGCTGTTCAATAACCTTAAACACTTGTTTTGTATATCTGTGTGCGAATGGTTTGCTGTTATCAAAAACTAATCTGTCTACAGCATTAAATTCATAAAAATCAGTATCTGTAGGAGTAGTTCCACCTTTATTAATCCATTCATTAATTAAACCACAATACTGAATAAATTCATCACAAAATTTATCGGGTAATTTAATGAAAGGTGTACTTCTGGCATCTTTTATGTTAAACCTGTCAAATGAAACTCTTCCACGATAGATTCCAGTTTTTAAGACCTTAGATTCTTTTTTTGATAAAACATAAATTGACATTTTCACACTAATATACGGCGCGAAAACTGTTGATAAATCAAAAATCGCAGTTACATAGTATGTATCTAAAAGATTATTCTTATGACAGTATTTTACAAATATGTTTTCTGGACATATAAAGAAACACTTTTCAGGTGAGTCTTTCACTTCATTATCTATAAATCCATCGACAGTTAAATTTGTTGCTATTGGGTAATTACAGCGTTCTTTCAAAATCGAAAATACATCAAAAAACATTTATAAGCACCTCGCTTTAACTATATTCATTTAATCTATCATAACTACATAATTATACAGAATTTATTATATTACAAGTAATGTCAAAAAGCAACAGAAAAAGACTCTGACTCCCCTATTATTCTATGCAAATGAAAGGATTTTGTCAGGTATTAAAAATGCCTTTTATTATATATGTTAAAAACAGTCGAAAAGTTACGTAAAAAAACAAAAAAGATTGAGTTTAACTAATTTTTAATAAAAATAGCGGCTGTCCTACTGACAACCGCTACAAATCAAAACTGTAAAATGTTTTTTATACTATTTTTAATATCAAACAAATCCACAAACTTTACATTTACTGTTACTCCGTCGCCTGAATCAAAGCTGATTTCGGAAGTGTACGGAACAACATCTGTCATAGGATAAATCAACGTTACATTTTCAGCAATATACTTCTTATGATAAGCATACATCTGATACATATCTGACTGTGAAATACCGTAAGTTGGGGGTACATCATTGAGCAACTTCCATTTTGTGTCCATTACCAAAACTGCGTTGTCAGATTTTCGTGTGATAACAATATCAGGTCTCAGACTGAATATTTCAGGTCTTTCAAACAGATGATGAGAGTTGTCTTGCACAGAAACAGTGTATTCATCAGAATTGATTTCTTTTTTTATGAGACAAGCGATATAACTTTCAAACAAGTTTTCCATCGGGAACAAAAGAGCATATGCAACATCACTTCCCGCAAAAGAAGTGAAGCTTTTTCCTTTGAGAAAAATCCTGCACCAAATCATCGCTCGGCTATAATCTTTTGTATTCCTGTCTGAAATACATTTTGAGAAATCCGTATCATAATTCACGGATTCATGCACTTCAGAAAAAGCGTTAAGAAGTGTTTTGATATCTGTTTTGTTTTTAGATGATTTTGTCAGTCTGTAAAGAAGTGATAATGTTGATTTGATCAGTCTGTTTTCGGGTCTGTTGGTATTGAATTCATCATACTCAACGTAACTTCGTTCTTTATGAGCAAAGTTAAACTTGATTTGCTTTGAAAACAGCATTTTACCTTTGAATCTGCTACTGTTTTCTTCAACTGTATCGTAAGTACATTTTAGACCGTGCTTGACAATTGAAAAGATTTCTTCTATAAACATTCGAATAAAAATCTCAAATATATCAATTTTCGCAATGTTCACAGTTGATGTCTGAACGTTTTTAAACGGTGATTTACGAAGAGTTTTAAGCATTCTTACAATAAGCTTCTTCGCTTCAGAACCATCTTTATCATCGATCTTTGAGCAGATTTTAGGTAAGATCTCAACCGTTGTCCCGTCTTTCATTGAAATCATACCAACATAGTTTTTGGCTGTGATAACTTCGCCGACACCTTTTTTGTATGAAATGCCCATCAGTTCCAGACCGTCATCTGAATTATCTCTGTTGAGCAGAATGAACCTTTTCAGTTCGTCAAATGTTTTCTGCGGAATATAATTTGCTCCGTCAACATTTTTGTCTGCAACAAATGAGCCGTATTCAGTTATTCTGTAAGTGGGCTTCATTTCATTACCTCTTTATCCTAAATAGCAGTATGCGTCGGGGTCATAACAAGCGAAATCGTTGATGGTGTAAGTTACTTTATCCTCATCATCAAAACTATAATTACCGAACAGTTTCTTATCGTTAACCTTTAAAGCTTCAATAAACAACGGTTCTTCATTCTTTTTCTGATTATCACCGAGAATGAGTCTGATTTTTTCATAATCCTCGTAGAAATATTCCTGAAGCAAGGGAATGATTTTCTTTTCAAAAACCTTTCCAAGAGTATGAATCGTTCTGTCTTCCTTCACTTCTTTGAAATAAGCATGACCGATTGTATGTTCACGGTCATACAAAGCTTCTATTCTTTCATTAAGTTTTTCAAGAAGTGCTCTTACTGAAATATTACCAATCATAACATCAGTTAAATATGATGTATCGGGCATCATCTCAATGAACGAGAAACGTCTTCTGAGAGCTGTATCAAGAGCTGCAATTGAACGGTCAGCGGTATTCATTGTACCGAGTATATAAACATTGTCAGGAATACCGAAATTCTTCTTAGAATAAGGAAGTCTTGCACGGAGTTCTTCTGCAGCGCCAATTCTCTTTGAAGGTTCGATGAGAGTTATAAGTTCACCGAATATTTTTGAAATATTACCACGGTTGATTTCGTCGATTATAAACACTTTATTTTTCTTATCGGACTCTACAGCTTCATTAAAAGCGGGACAATACTTTTCAATAAGCTTCAATGCATCTTCTGCCGATACGTTCATTCTGTAAACTGTCGAAAGAGTCAAGGGTTTATTATTATTTATTTCAAGAATATTTTCCTTGATACCTTTAACAATCCACTTAACATCACGAATACGTTTGTAATGATCGTAATTATTATCTTTGTCCCATTTATAATCTCCTGTGATAATACCGATTGCATCAATTTCATTGGAGTTATAGCAAGAAAAAACAATATCACCGATACGCATTTTATTTATAAATGCGTTAAGAACTGTTTTTCCTCCATCTGCCGAAAAATCAGTATCATCCGTTATAGTTTCACCATATGAATCATATCCGATTCTGATGTGATCATTTTCAAGGCATTCTGTACGAGTGGGATTATCGTATGTTCTTTCTAACGAAACCTTCCATACAACTGGATTTTTATTTAATCCAATATCGGAATGTTTCTGCGCAATACTTCTATCGCAGAACTCTTTGAAAACACCGTCGGCAATTTCATATTTGATATCACCGGATGAACCTTCTTCGTCATCCTCCATAGCAGGTCGAATTCCTTCGATAAACTCTTCGTAACCGAATGACTGATGGAAGGTCGTGAATTCAATCAGTCCTTCAGCTTTATAATTATCGTAACGCGCTTTGACAGAATCATAACCTTCGGATTTTAATTCATCAACAGTTGTATTCTCAATAATCGCTACGGCATAAAGAACCGTATTATATGTTTTTCCTGTTCCGGGTGGTCCATAAAGAATCGTATTCTTTTCAATTGTTACAGGTTCAGTTTTAACAACAGGAGTAACTTTTATATCATCCATTTTCATCTTTTTAAGAGCCTCCTTCAATTCGTGTCTCAGTTTCCAAACAAAACGTTCTTTTCCTTTTTCGATAACATCTTTACCAACAAACGGAATAGTGAAATATCTTACATCGCCATTATCATGGCACTCGGGACACTTGAACTTTTTGAAAACTTTTTCCCCGAAACTGCTTCCGAGTTTATTGTAATGAGCAGGAGTGTTACCGTATGTTTCAGCAAGATTTGCACAAGTACTTTCGCCACCGAGTTCAAGCATCATTTTGAACATTTCTAAATTCTTTTCATTAGTTATTGTCGGATCTTTCAGAGCAGACAACCATTTTTCAACGGTCATTTTCGGATTGTATTCCTGAAGCGACGGCCAGAAACCTTCATAATAATCCACATCAAAACCATCTTTTGTAGTAATCCAAGCTATATGTGATAACTCCGGAAAACTATTAAATTCAACAAGCTTGTTATTTATAAGAGAATTAACAGATTCACAGATTTCAAGATAAGCTTTACCTGAAGGTAAAGTTTTGATACCATTTAAGCTTTTAATAAAGTCTTCAGGAAAATATTTTTTGTCACAAATAAACTCACGATTTCTTGAGTCAAGATTTATAAAAAGATATGGTCTTATCCAAAACAAACCCATTGTTATGTTCCAGCTGACACCTTTCTGCTCAACAACTGAATCATAACAACTTATGAATTTGTTCTTGTTATCTTGATTTGGATCATCTGAAAAGTTCAGTGCCATTTCAAATAAAGCCCATAAATTATCTATATCCTTATCATTTCTCTCATCAATAAAATAATAAAAAGTTGCCTTTAGAGGGTTCAGAATAGGAATACCGTCAAATGATTCGATGTCATAACCGTCAATTGAAAATATATCTGCAACCCCCCTTAATATTTTCTTTCTGTTCAAATCAGTTAAATTCTTATTGAACAATGCAAAAACAGTAAAAGGATCGATATCAATAATCAAATTATCTTTCTCAAGCTTTGGTAATTTCATATCAACCGATTCAAAAACCTTTTTGATTATGCGGATTAGTTCCTGACGGTTATTGCGATATTTCAAAAGAGCATTTGCAAATTCAGTGTAGAAGTTAATCCAACTGCCATTGAATTTATTTGTCACTTTAATACCTCCTCAAAGATGGTATTTTTAAATTCTCAATAGAATTATAGTATACATAAATTTAAAAAGCAATAATAAAAAGGCTCTGACTCCATGTTTTGATGCGCGAAGTCCCGAATTTCGTACCGAGTAAAATGCCTTTTAATATATATGTAAAAAACGGTCGAAAAGTTACATAAAAATGCAAAAATAATGCCGCACGAAATTAATCGTATGGCACATAAAAAGGGAACCAAGAGACCGAAAGACTCTGATCCCCCTGTTGTGATTTTGAAATATAAAATGATGTTTTGTGCGCTATAGACGGCCATAATTCGTTATTCGCGTAAAACTTCGTGCGCTTTTGAACGTGACGTTTGGCATTAAGATGTTTTAAAATAAAGCTACAGTTTTTTGAAAGGAGGACAAGCCAATGGGATTCATAGAAGAATTCTATTACGGCAACATTGATCCGCAATTGCGAAATGTTAAAGAAAACGCCTCATTTAAGTAGGATATGGATTCGCTATGTAAGATTGAGAATTCACTGCGAGAACGGCTTACAGACGAAGAAAAAGGGCTATTTATTGAATATGTAAACCTTTGGGGCATTATCTGCGGAGATTTAGAGCTGTGTAGCTACAAAGAAGGCTTCAGGCACGGTGCAAAATTCGCCTGTGATGTTTTCAGCTGATACAAAAAAACAAGAACAGAAAAAACCGCAAAAAAATCAAACAGTTTGCCGAACTGTAAAAAACGGTAAATATAAAGTTAGCCGATAACTATAAATCGGCATACCTTTCATTATTTAAATACAAGCTTCTTGGGTAAAGTGTGAGTATTTGTGAGTAAAGGTGAGTAAAAGTGAGTAAATTGTGAGTAAAATGCGTGTAAATCGTGAGAAAAACGTGAGAAATTTTGAGAAGAACCTCACTTTTATTGCTAAAACAGCAATAAAAAGCGGCTGTTTTAACGACAAAAACGAAAAAGAAAAAGTCCCACAAACGGCTCTGTAGAGCCATTTCTGAGACTTTTTGGTTCTTGGAGGCGCCACCCAGATTTGAACTGGGGGATCAGAGTTTTGCAGACTCGTGCCTTACCACTTGGCTATGGCGCCATATTCAATTTAGCAAAAAAAATGGAGCGGATGACGAGGCTCGAACTCGCTACCTCCACCTTGGCAAGGTGGCGCTCTACCAGATGAGCTACATCCGCACACTGTTGGTGCCTCCGGCCGGAATCGAACCAGCGACACGTGGATTTTCAGTCCACTGCTCTACCAACTGAGCTACAGAGGCGTTTAAAAAAAATGGCGACCCGGAACGGGCTCGAACCGTCGACCTCTAGCGTGACAGGCTAGCGTTCTAACCAGCTGAACTACCGGGCCACATTTGCGGGAACGCTGACTATTATACCGTCTATTGAGGCATTTGTCAACTGTTTTTTCAAAATTATTCTTCTTTTTTCTTATTTTTTTCG
>JBGVNA010000244.1:0-8817 GCA_045125175.1 Acutalibacteraceae bacterium | reverse complement strand
TATTTATAGTTAGGGATATTGGAAAAATCAATTTTTTCAAGCATATCCTCGGATATCATTCTTTCAATCATATAATCCGAAGGAATAACAACATCATAGGATACTCCGCCGCTTTTAAGCTTTGAATACATAACCTCGTTGTTGTCATAGGTATCGTAAACAACCTCTATGCCGTATTTTTCCTCAAAAGCCTTATTAACATCCAACGTATCATCAGCGCCGTCGGAAATATATTCGCCCCAGTTATAAACATAGAGCTTTGTGCCTTTTAAAGCATCAATATCACTTTGCTCCGCCGCAAAAGCAAAGCAGCAGGGAACAAAAGCAATCACCAGCGCAAAAAGCACGGATGCTATTCTTTTTTTCAACAAAAGCCACTCCTTTGTTAAAAACTTATCATTTTTTCTTTGATTTTTCTTCGCTCTTTGCCTGTGCGATATTATAGAGAATAAGCAACAGAAGAATACTTACAAAAATCAAAGCAGAAAGTGCATACATATCAGGCTTGACTCTCTTTTTTGTCATTGAGAAAATTGCAATCGGAAGAGTCTGGAAGCCCGGTCCGCTGGTGAAATAGCTGATAATGAAATCATCCAGCGAAAGGGTAAATGCAGTTATCATGCCCGTTATCATGCCCGGCATAATTGACGGAAGCACAACCTTAAAAAACGCCTGAACAGGCCTGCAACCCAAATCCTGCGCCGCTTCGGCAAGATTTCTGTCTGTCTGGCGAAGCTTCGGCAGAACATTGAGAATGATATAAGGCAGATTAAACGTAACATGAGCTATCAGCAGAGTTCCGAAGCCAAGCACGGCATCATCGCTGACAAGCTTTCCGACGAAAACAAAAAGAAGCATCATCGAAATACCCGTTACGATTTCGGGATTCATCATGGGGATATTGGTAACCGCCATAACGCCCGAACGAAGAGGACCTTTTTTGAATTTATCAATTCCTACCGCCGCAGCAGTGCCGAGAACGGTTGCAGTAAGCGACGAACAAACAGCGAGGATAACCGTGTTTGAGAGAGCTTTAAGCGTAGCTTCATCCTCTAAAAGAGCCTTATACCACTGAAGAGAAAAGCCCGACATAACACTCGTGCTGCTTGAGGAATTGAAAGAAAAAATTATCATGACGATAATCGGCGCATAGAGGAAAAGAAAAACAAGGACGGTGTAAATTTTTGAAACTGCTTTCATATTACCATGCCCTCCTCATCGCCTGAAAATCGGTTCATAACCGCCATGCTGATAAGAATAAGTACCATCAGCACAAGAGAAAGAGAAGCACCGAGATTATAGTTATATGACTGCTGGAACTGCCTTTCGATTACATCACCGATAAGGTCAAATGAGCCTCCGCCAAGCTTTTGAGAAATATAGAATGTACTTACGGACGGCACGAAAACCATTGTAATACCTGAAACAATGCCCGGCATACTCATGGGAATAATGCAGCGTCTTATAACTGTGAGTCTGTTGCCGCCTAAATCCTGGCAAGCTTCAACCATGCTGTGATCAAGCTTTGCCATAACAGAGTAAATAGGCAGAATCATATAGGGCAAAAAGTTATAAACCATACCCAATATAACTGCGCCTTCGGTGTTAATCATGTGAACAGGGTCTATGCCTATTTTGACAAGGAAGCCATTGATAATACCCGTATCCTGCAAAAGAGCCATCCATGAATATGTTCTGATAAGAAAGCTCATCCACATAGGCAGCATAACAAGCATAACCATTGTTCGCTGCACCTTTTCTGACTTCTGCGAAATGATATAGGCAAGCGGAAATGCAATAACAAGGCATATCAGAGTTGCAACAATACCAAACCAGATTGAACGCAGAAAAGTGGGGATATATTTACTCAATGCACTTATATTTTCAAAAGTGAAAGCTCCAGAAGCATCGGTAAACGAATAATAAACAACAAAAATCAACGGAGCAATTATAAAGAGCACCGACCACACAATATAAGGCGAGGCAACAAGCTTTGATTTAAGAGATGAACGGTTGCTCATTCCTCTACCTCCTCCTCTGCGTTGGAAAGCTCGTCAAACTCCTCGCTGAAAGAGCTGTAGTCACCGTAAATACCCGAATATTCGGATTTTTTCATGATATGGATTGCATCGGGCTCGATGAAAAGACCGATTTTTGCGCCCTCGGGCTGATAATCCGTTGTCTGAATCATCCATTTGAATCCGCCGATATCAACGATAATTTCAAAGTGAACACCCTTGAAGGTAACAGAAGTTACAACGCCGCAGAGCATTCCCTTCTCGGGTTCAACAACGTCAACATCCTCAGGGCGGACAACAACATCAACCGCTTCATTCTTGCCGAAGCCTTTGTCAAGGCATTCAAAGCGATGACCCGAGAAATCAACGAGGCAGTCATCAATCATAACACCGTCAAGAATATTACTTTCGCCGATGAAATCCGCAACAAATGCGTTCTTGGGTTCGTTATAAATATCAAGAGGTGTGCCTATCTGCTGAATAACGCCGCCGTCCATAACAACAACGGTGTCGGACATTGAGAGGGCTTCCTCCTGATCATGGGTAACGTAAATAAAGGTTATGCCGAGCCTCTGCTGAATGTTTTTGAGCTCAACCTGCATATCCTTTCGAAGTTTAAGGTCAAGAGCACCGAGAGGCTCATCAAGGAGCAGAACTCTGGGCTTAACCGCCAATGCTCTGGCGATTGCAACTCGCTGCTGCTGACCGCCTGAAAGAGAATTTATGTTGCGCTTGCCGAAGCCAGTGAGATTAACAAGAGCCAGCATTTCCTCAACAGTTTCTTTTATCTGCTTTTCGGGAACTTTTTTTATTCTCAAGCCGAAAGCTACATTTTCATAAACATTAAGATGAGGAAAAAGAGCATAACGCTGAAAAATAGTGTTAACCTGCCTTTTGTGAGGAGGAACACTATTTATCTTTTTATCTTCAAAAATAACCTCACCTTCGTCGGGTTCGATAAAGCCTGCAATAATTCTGAGCGTAGTTGTTTTACCGCAGCCCGAAGGACCTAAAAAGGTTATGAACTCCTTGTCACGAATGTAGAGGTTAAGGTTTTTCAGCACCTGATTATTTCCGAAAGTTACGGAAATGTTTTTTAAATCAATAATAACGTTTTTTTTCAATTATGCAGCCCCTCTCTGCCTTTAGATTGGCCTATAATATTAATAATATAAAATATAGAGCAAAAACTTGCAAATGTCAACAATTTTTTTAATAAATCCGTGAAAAATCCGTTTCGGATTGGAATTGTCAAATATTTTTCTTTGATTTGCTCTTGAATGCTCTTTTTTTCTCCGTTTTACTCGATTTTTTTGTTTTTAATTTTTTTTGCAAAAAACCATTCTGAATTTATAACACAGACATAAACGGGCAATACTGTTATTGCCATTAAGGTGAATGGAGTGATTTTTTGCAATTCAACAAAGTTGAAATCTGCGGAGTTAACACCGCAAAGCTTAAAGTTCTGAAAGAAAGCGAAAAAATGGAGCTGCTGAAAAAAGCAAGAGCCGGTGACAAAAAAGCAAGGGAAGATTTAGTTACAGGCAATTTAAGGCTGGTTCTCAGCGTTATTCAGCGATTTTCAAACCGCGGCGAAAACCCCGACGATTTGTTTCAGGTCGGCTGCATCGGATTAATAAAAGCAATTGATAATTTTGATATGAGCCTTGACGTGCGCTTCAGCACCTACGCCTGCCCGATGATAATCGGAGAGGTAAGAAGACATCTGAGGGATAACAACCCTGTAAGGGTCAGCCGCTCGGTCAGAGATACGGCATACCACGCAATGCAGGTGCGTGAAAGGCTTATAAACGAGCTTGAACGTGACCCTACTCCCGAAGAAATTGCAAAGGAACTCGGAATTTCAAAAGAAAGCGTTGTTATTGCACTTGATGCAATTGTTGAACCTGTTTCACTCAACGAGCCTGTTTATTCCGACGGCGGTGACACAATTTATGTTATGGATCAGATAGGCGATGCAGAAAACGACGAAAGCTGGCTTGACGAAATTCTTCTTAAACAGGCAATAAATGACCTTAACAGCCGTGAAAAAAAGATACTTTATCTGCGCTTTATGCAGGGCAAAACTCAGATGGAGGTTGCCAACGAAATCGGCATCTCGCAGGCGCAGGTATCCCGCCTTGAAAAAGGCGCAATAAAGAAAATTAAAGATAATAACAGAGCATAAAAAACGAGCGGTATTAAACCGCCCGTTTTTTTATTTGTCAACTACATATGTTGCGTATGAGAGAAATTCACCTTTAAGGAATTCGCAGGCTGTGAACACGATTTTATCCTCATAAACTTCAACAAAAATGCCTTCTGATGAACGCATATAATGCTCAGTGCTGTCGTCAATATTTGCAGTTGTTCTTCTGGGTGAAGATACGCTTGAAACGTGAACCATGGTTGCATATTCACCGCCGTAATTCGCTATATTAAGATTGGGATTAAGCTCCTGCATATCATATGCCCAATGTGAATGTCCGTTGAAATAAACAACGTTTTCGTATTCATTCATCAGATTTTCAAATCTGATTTCATCTGCACAGTCCTCTGTGAAAGGAAGGTCATAATGGCGGCCTGCATTGTTTTCGAGGTTACCCTCGCCCATATGGGGATTTTCGCCTTCAACGGGATTGTTGAGGAAGGTATGGAAGAAAAGGTAGACTGTTTCGTCTTTATATTTTTCAAGCTGCGCCTCAAGCCAGTCAAGCTGTGCATCGGTAAGAAGTCTGCTTTCGGGTCTGTTATAATCCCACTGATACTGCGAAAGGAAGATGAATGCATCGCCGTTTCCGTCAGCAGGAACATAAACAAAATCAAGTCCGTTTTGAGCAACAGCTTCAACACCCGCCGCCTTTTCGGAGCCGTAAACACCTGTATTCATAAGCTCCTGCCAATTTTCAATAGTAAAATAATCGTTTACATCATGGTTACCGGTGCATGTGTAAACGGGGAAATCATAATTTGATGTAATTGAATTATACTTTTCAAAGGCATCTCTTTCTCCGTCGGCTGAAATATCGCCTGAAATACCGACAATTGAAACATCAAGCTTTTCAAAGAAATTGAGAGCGTTGTTGAAAGTGAGGCAAGCATCATCGCCCGTAAGGGAACCATTGTATCTGTTAAAATGAACATCGCTGAGTGCGCCGAATGAATAAATTTTTTCACCATAATCGGCAAGCTTTGCTTCGGGAATTTCCGTTGAACCCGTAAGAACAGCGCCTTTATATGCCAAAACAGTTTCCGCACCTTCCGGAATTGCTGTGAATTCCTGAATTTCTTCGCTGCCTTCTCCGCTGCGAACTTCAACAGTTATGAATTCACTGTAATAAACAGTGTTATCGCCGACATTTGCAGAAAGCTTTTCGCCGTCATCTGTTCCCCAATAGAGGTCATATTCGCCCCCTACCGAAGCTTTTACAGTAACCGTGCCTGCAGCAGAACCGGCTGTTTCATTTTCAAAATCATAAACAATTTCAACGCTGTCTGCCAAAGCAGGAATTGAAATTGTTATACCGTTGAAAGCAGTAACAACGGGCATAAGAAGTGTTAAAAACCAGATTGCAATTTTAGTAAGCATATTAAGTCTCCTTTATTTTAAAAGCGCAACGGACATTGCAAGAAGTATCTGCGCCAAATAATATGTTGAAAGCTCAACCGTAACAAAAACATTTTTTCTTTTTACAGGTGTGAAATAGAGGAAAGCAAGGCATGTGTCGCTGACGATAAACAGAACTGCACCCGCAAACGCCACCCAGTATGCCGGCTGCCCGAACATAAGAGCAAGAACCAAAGCCGAAGCAACTTTATAGGCGAGAGTTGCATAATAAACAGACATGACAACCCGCATCTTGCTGTCAGCTTTCATTTTCAGCACTTTGATGAGAATAAATCCGACGATGCCGAAAGCAATGCCCACAAGCAATGCTGCAATGTTAAACCCGCTTCTGCTGATAAATGCACACAGATAAAAAACATGGCCTACAAGGAAATAGAGCAATCCCAAAGGCACAAGCTTGCCTCTGAAGGTAGGCGCAACCTCTTTTATGCCAAGCAGAATATCACCGCAGAAGCCGAAAAGCAATGCAAAACAAACAATACAGAAATAATATGTATCCACAGGATTGAGAGAGTATCCCACAACCGCAACAGAAATAAATCCGAAGCTCGCCATGAATTTGCAAAGCATGCCTTCAAACGCCTTGTTCTTACGCCTTAACATAATACATCCGATTGCAAATGCAATGGTAAGCGCCGCCAAAACAATACATAACGGTGACATAGATTTTCCTCCTTTATTTAATTTTCATGAACGGCCCATTTGCCGTTAATTTCAAAACCGATTTTTGTGTAAAAATCCGCAAGAGAATCGTTCCTGCAAAATAAAAAAACATCTTTTCCGCTCTTCATTTCCGCAAGCGTACCGACAAGCTTCGAAGCATAGCCTTTTCCCCTTGCTGCGGGATTTGTAGCTACTGCGCCGAGCAAAACGCTTTTTTCTCCCTCAAACAAAGCAAAGGCGCAGGCACAAAGCTCTCCTTCACTTTCTTTAGCCGCAAGAGAAGCCGTTGATTTATTGAGCCTTGCGCAGACATCGGAAAGAAACGCATTATAATCACCGAGCTCAAAGCCGCATTCGCACAGCAGAGAATAAATTTCCTTTTTGTCATAATCAAAAAGAATATCATAATCAAAACGCTCTGCACCGCCCACATACTTTACCGTATACGAAGTTTTTTGAGGCAGAATCCCTAACTTTTCGGCATATTTTGCATCAAAAGTGATGCTTGAATAACCAACGGCGTTAAAAAAACATGAAAGCTCTTCAAAATCCGCATTTTCTTCGCAGCAGAGAGTCATGTTTCCGTCAACCCTGCTGATTGCCGCAACAGGCTTATCGTCCTTTTTTTGAATCCAGAACATTGCAAAATCAAGCTCTGTTCCGTAGGTTTCAGCCAAAGCGGTTATTCTCGCCGAATAAGGGTCTGCGGGCAGAAAAGAAAGCTCATTTTTATTTGTAACAAGGCTTACCATTCGGCGAATTCCTCCGCCATTGCTTTGATAAGCTTAAGACTTTCTTCAGCATCGCTGTATTTTATAACACAGCCCGGAGAATGAAGATATCGGCAGGGCACGGAAACGGTGAGCACCTTGACTCCTCCCCTGCTCTTGTGGATAGCGCCTGCATCGTTGCCGCCTGCAACTAAAGTTTTGGGCTGGCAGGCAATTTCTTTTCTTTCAGCAACCTCAAAAGCCTTATCAAAAAGCTCTCTGTTATAAAGAGTGCTTCTGTCCATAAATGAAACAGTGCCGCCGCTGCCGCAAAGGCACACTCTTTTTTCATCCTTAACGCCTGAGATATCAGCCGCCGTCGTTGTTTCAACAACTATGGCATAATCGGGAGCGATTGTAAACGCCGATGCCTGCGCGCCTCTTGTGCCGATTTCTTCCTGCACACTGAATGAGAACCAAGCATCATATTCAAGCTCGCTTCGTATCATTTCAATAAGAATAGCACAGCCTGCCCTGTCGTCAAGTGCCTTTGATTTAACAAATCCGTTGCCGAATTGAACAAAATCACCCGCAAACCATGCCGAATCACCCAAACGGATATATTCCGCAGCCTCTTCCTTGCTTTTTGCGCCGATATCAATATATAAGTCATCAGCCTTGGGGATATCAGCTTCTGCGCTCTTTTCAACAAGATGAACAGGTTTTATGCCGATAACGCCGTTAACAGCCTTATCGCCGACCTTAACCGTTCTGCCTATCATAACACGGGTATCAATACCGCCCACCTTTGTAAAGCGCAGGAAGCCCTCGGCAGTGATTGCGGTTATGATAAGACCTACCTCGTCCATGTGAGCATCAAGCATAACCTTATTTTTAGCAGGATTTTTTCCCTTTTTGAACACAATCAGATTACCGAGAGGGTCAACACTGTATTCGGCATAATCCTTTATTTTTTCAACAATATATTCACGAACGGCACTTTCTCTGCCCGATATTCCGGGCAAAGCGCACAGCTCTTTAATCATTTCAAGCATCTGCGCCGCTCCTTTCGATGATGTATTCAGCCATCAGACTTGCAACGTTTTCAACATCTTCAAGGTCACACACCTCAACAGCCGTGTGCATATTTCTTATAGGAATTGAAAGCAGTGCGGTTCTGACACCCTTGCCCGAAATCTGGATTTCGTCGCAGTTTGTGCCTGTTTTTCCGCCCATGACCTCAGGCTGATTTGCAATATTTTTCTTTTCCGCAATGTCAGCAAGCTTTCTGCTCATATCATAATCAAGCGAGGGGCCGTAGCCTATCATCGCACCGCCGCCGAGAGCTGCATACTTTTCGCTGCTCACTCCGGGTGCGGAAGCAAAGCTTACATCAACGGCAATTGCTTCATCGGCATTCGCAGCAAATGCGCCTGCCTGCGCACCGCTGCCGCCCGTTTCCTCCTGAACGGAAAACATAACACTGATTTTACAATTAAGCTTTTTATCTTCGAGAATTTCAAGGCATCTGAGAATTGCCGCAACGCCCGCCCTGTCATCAACCGACGGAGAACAAACTCTGTTGCCGAGCAGATGCTCAAAGCTGCCGTTGAAGGTTATTCTGTCACCGGGTGAAACGATTTTTTCTGCATCAGCCTTGCTCATACCAATATCAACGGCGATATCATCAAAGCTCTTCGCTTTGCCGGAATCATCGGGAGTTGAAAGATGAGGAGGAGTTGAGGTTATAACACCGAAAAGCTTTTCTTTGCCGTGAACGGTAACTTCTGCCGCCGCA
>JBGVNA010000243.1:0-3507 GCA_045125175.1 Acutalibacteraceae bacterium | reverse complement strand
GATGGATGAGCTTATTGCAAAGCGCCGTGAGAAACAGCCGCTTGAATTTCCCAGTGCCGGAAGCACATTCAAGCGCCCTGAAGGTTATTTTGCAGGCGCACTTATTGAACAATGCGGTCTTAAGGGATACACATCAGGCGGCGCACAGGTCAGCGAAAAGCATGCCGGATTTGTTGTTAATGTCGGCGGTGCAACAGCTTCGGATGTTATGGCGGTTATTGACCATTGCCGCAAAACTGTTTTGGAAAAGACAGGTGTAACACTTGAACCTGAAGTTAAAATTATAAGGTAGGAGGAATTAATTTGTCATTTTCATCCGATGTAAAAAGTGAGATTGCAAAAACCGAAAATCTTTCTTCCTGCTGTTTTCACGCACAAGTCTACGGGCTTGTGCTTTTTGCTCATTTTTCAAAATATAACCTTTCTATAACAACAGAAAATAATAATGTATTTGATTTGTATTTATCCTATTTGCGAGATTACTGCGGTGTTGAACCGATAATAAGCAACAACGGAACAAAAAAAATGACCGCATATGTTAAAGCAGAAAAAAGCCAAGAAAAAATCTTAGAAAAATTCGGTCATACATTAAATGAACCTACTTTGCGAATTAACCGTGCAAACATTGCAGATGAATGCTGCGCAAGTGCATTTTTAAGGGGAGCATTTCTCTCGTGCGGAACGGTAACAGCACCGGAAAGAGGCTATCATCTTGAGTTTGTTGTGCCTTATAAACGACTGTGTTCAGACCTCATGAAATTTATGGACGAGCTTAATCTTAAGCCCAAATACATAGTCAGAAAAGGTAATCACGTCATATATTTTAAAGACAGCGAAAGTATTGAAGATATCCTTGCGATAATAGGAGCACAGGATGCATCGCTTTATGTTATGGGTATAAAAATTGAAAAAGATGTCAAAAACAAAGTTAACAGAAAGCTTAACTTTGAAATATCAAATATCGGAAAAACTGTTGATGCAGCAAATATCCAAATTGAAGCCATTGAGTATATAGAAAGCAGAATGGGAATATCTTCATTACCCGAGAATCTTCAGAAAATCGCTCACTTGCGTCTTGAAAATCAAGAAGCAAGCTTAAGCGAACTTGGAAAATTATTGGACGAACCAATTTCACGTTCCGGTATTAATCACAGATTAAACAGAATTGTAAATATTGCTGAAAAAATAAAAAACGGTGAAAAATAATGTCTTTTGTTCATTTGCATGTTCACAGTGAATACAGTCTGCTTGACGGAGCTTGCAGAATTGAACCTATGCTTGATAAAATAAAAAGCATGGGTCAGACTTCTGTTGCCATAACTGACCATGGTGTTATGTACGGAGTTATTGATTTCTACCGTGCCGCTCTTAAAAGAGGAATAAAGCCCATAATAGGCTGTGAAGTATATGTTGCTCCAAGGTCAAGATTTGATAAAGTTCACGGCATGGATAATGAAAGATATCACCTTGTTCTTCTTTGTAAAAATAATGAAGGATACAAAAATCTTATAAAACTTGTTTCCGAAGGCTGGGTAAACGGGTTTTATACAAAGCCAAGAGTTGACAAAGATGTTCTCGAAAAATATCACGAAGGGTTAATCGCACTTTCCGGATGCCTTGCAGGTGAAGTCGCAAGAGCATTGCAACGTAATGATTACGATGAAGCCAAAAACGTTGCAAGATGGTATAACGAAACCTTTGGCGAAGGCAATTATTTTCTTGAAATTCAAAATCACGGGCTTGATGAGCAGCTCCAGATTAACTCCGATTTAATCAAATTATCAAAAGAAACGAACATTCCTCTTGTTGCAACAAATGATGCTCATTATGTTGATAAAACAGATGCAAAAATGCAACAGGTGCTGATATGTATTCAAACAAACCACACGGTAGGGGAGGATACGGGGCTCGAATTCGGCACACAGGAGTTTTATCTTAAGAGCGAAGATGAAATGCTTGAAGTATTTTCACAGTGTCCTGAAGCCGTTGAAAACACTGCGAAAATTGCAGAAAGATGCAATGTTGAGTTTGAATTCGGCAAAACCAAGCTTCCTCATTTTGATGTTCCTGAAGGTTACGACCATTTTGAATGGTTTTCTCTTCTTTGCCGAAAAGGTTTGATAAAGCGTTACGGAGAAAATCCGCCTCAGGAATACGTGGACAGGCTCAATTATGAGCTTGATGTTATTAACAGAATGGGTTATGTTGACTACTATCTGATAGTACATGACTTTATTAAGCATGCAAAAGATGTGGGAATTCCAGTTGGACCCGGCAGAGGTTCCGGTGCAGCAAGCATTTGCGCTTATTGCATTGGCATAACAGGAATTGATCCAATGAAATATAACTTGCTATTTGAGCGTTTTCTTAACCCCGAAAGAGTGAGTATGCCTGACTTCGACGTAGATTTCTGCTTTGAAAGACGAGGCGAAGTAATCGACTATGTAATTGAAAAATATGGTGCAGACCACGTAGCTCAGATTGTAACTTTCGGAACTCTGGCGGCAAAAGCAGCTATCCGAGATGTTGGCAGAGCACTTGGCATGCCTTATTCTGTTGTTGACAGTATTGCCAAACAGGTTCCCAACGAACTAAATATAACAATTGATAAAGCTTTGAAGCGTTCCGCTGAATTCAAGTCACTTTACGAAAACAATGAAGATGCCAAAGAACTTATTGATATGGCAAGGAAGGTTGAGGGGATGCCTCGTCATGCATCAACCCATGCTGCAGGCGTTGTTATTACCCATGATCCTGTTGTTTCTTATGTTCCTCTTGCAAGAAACGATGAAGCAATTGTAACCCAATTTCCCATGACTACCCTTGAAGAGCTTGGGTTGCTTAAAATGGACTTTCTCGGACTTCGAACTCTGACTGTAATAAGTTCGGCAGAGAAAATGATAAGGCAATCTAACCCTTTGTTCAGAATTGACCAAATAGATATTGAAGATAAAGCAGTATTTGACATGATGTGTGCTGCGCAGACAGAAGGCGTTTTTCAGTTTGAATCCGCAGGAATGAGAAGTGTTCTTTCTCAACTTAAGCCGGAAAGCCTTGAGGATTTGATCGCTGTTATTTCACTTTACAGACCTGGTCCTATGGATTCAATTCCGACTTATATTGAAAACAGACACAATCCGGACAAAATTAAATATAAAACCCCGAAGTTAAAAAATATTCTTGATGTTACCTATGGATGTATGGTTTATCAGGAGCAGGTTATGCAGATTTGCCGTGAACTTGCGGGCTATTCATACGGCAGAGCTGATATCGTACGCCGTGCAATGAGCAAAAAGAAGCATGATGTTATGCTTAAAGAACGAGAAAATTTCGTTCACGGTACAACAGATGAAAACGGTACTGTTGTTTGTGACGGTGCCGTAAGACGCGGAATTGATGAAAAAACAGCTAACGAAATATTTGATGAAATGATATCATTTGCATCGTATGCATTCAATAAGGCTCATGCTGCAGCTTACGCCTATGTTGCGTATCAGACCGCTTGGC
>JBGVNA010000242.1:0-16376 GCA_045125175.1 Acutalibacteraceae bacterium | reverse complement strand
TATATCCGAGATAAACCGACGTTGAGTAGGTGTTTTTATCTGCAAAATCAACATCGGCTGACTTCGTTTTGCCGAGCACGAGAATTTCTCCCTCTGAAGAATATGCAAGGCATTCCGCCACATCGTCCTGTGTTCCTGCCTGTGTATAGGTTTTAACGGTAACTCCGTTGGTGTTGATAAAGCTTACAAAGCCGTCAAGCTCACCTTCGTTGCCTGCTTCTGCAAATTCACGGTTTGCAGAGTTTGAATAGCCTGCTATTGCATAGCCGCCGTTTGTTTTAACAATATCTGTTATAAAATCGTTTTCTATTCCGGACAGGGTTTTGACCCAGCGCTGAGTTCCGTTTGCGTTTATGCGGAAAATAAGAGCATCAATTTCACCGCAGTGGAGAATTCCCTCGAGAGTGCCATCGGGGAAGGGAGAGGGGATGAGGGTGAATTGACCTGCAACAACACAGCCGCCATTTCCGTCGGGAGCAACCGCCGCAAACTCATCCATACCGCTTGAGGCGATAACAAATCCCCATTGATATGTTCCTGCATAATCGTATTTGAGGACAACTGTGTCCGTATAACTGCCCATAAGCTCATCAAACACCGAAAAATCATCTGTTGTGGATGCAGTAATACAGGTTGCAAAGATGTTTCCGTCACCGTCAACGGCAATACCGTCAATTGAAGCGGATTTGTTTCCGTGAAGATATTTCTTCCAAAGAATATTCGCATCTGAATCAAAGTTCATTATGATTGCGCTTGTTCCGGGCAGCTCTGCAAAGTCGCCTGTTGTTGAATAGGATTTGCCGCCGACAACAAAGCCCGTTGAGGTTGCTTCAACACACATGAACATATCCGATTTATCGCCGCCGAAGCTTTTTCTGAGCTTGAGCGTGCCTGTTGAGGAAAGCTTGATTATGATTGCGTCAATGGTGCCGCTTGACTTGCTGTTTGCGGCATAATCGGTTGCCTGTGTGTGACCTACCGCAACGATTGAACCGTCGCTGAGAACGGTAACATCCTCGAGGGTTATGCCTGCGGTTTTGCTGCCATAGGTTTTAATCCATTTGATAGAACCTGTTTTCGAAAATTTGGCAATAAAGGCATAAGGAGTTTTCCAACCTGAGGTATATTTATTGCTGAAGTTGCCATCGGTTGACGATGTTGTGCCGCAAACGATATAACCGCCGTCTGATGTTGCAGCCATTCCTCTGAAAATATCGTCGTTGCTTCCACCGAAAATAGAGAGCGAAACTTCACTTGCGGAGGTTATATAAGGTCTTCCGTCTGTTTCAATGGGACGTGTTGTTGAATATTTTTTTGTGGTTGTGGTGGGAGCTGTTGTAGTGGTTGTCGTGGTAGTAGTTGTTGTTGATGATGATGTTGTTGTTGTTGTTGTTGTTGTTGCGGGCTCGGTTGTTTCGGTGGTTGAGGGAGCTGTTGTGTGTTCCTCGCTCATATCTGTTGAAGGCACCGTTGTTTCTTCAAGCGTAGTTTCATGGCATGTGCATCCGAACAGGCATTTATCTGTCGGAATAATATCACCGACGCCTATCCAGTTGCCTACAGTATTAAAAAGAAAAGAGATTATAAGAATTATTGTGCATAAAATCTTGCAAAAGAAATTACAATCGCACATAATCAGTCCCCCTTGAGCATGAAATAATACACATTAATTATATCATGTCTATTTTTAAAAATCAATAGCCGACAGATTCCTCTGCCGGCTATATACGGTGTTAAGTTATGGAAATCAGATTTCGGGAATTTCAATTTCAATTTCTCTGCCAAGCTCTGAGGAGCGGGAGATACCGTCGATAATTGCCTGATTATAAAGTATCTGGCTGCAGGGAACGGGTGCTTCGCCGTCTTCCTTAACAGCATCAACAAATGAGCGGATTTTGATATCGAAGCAGTCTTTATCGTTATCCTTCATAGGAATATGTGTTTCAATCTGCTCGCCTGCGATTTCATGATAAATAACAAGAGGACCGCCGATGCTGCCGTTCCAGCATTCTGTTGAGGGAACTCTTACCGAACCCTTTGTGCCCATGATGATGGTATCACCCGGTGTGTCAAGGTTCATTGCCCATGCAATTCTGAAATCGAGGATGATGCCGCCCTCAAGGCGGATAAAGCCTGCTGCGAAATCGTCAACGCCGAAAACATCGTGATGCTCATAGCTGGGGCTCTTGCCGAAGAAGTCAGACTTGTAGCCCGAAACGGTCAGCGGCTTGGGATAGCCGATTGAGTTGAGAACCATGTCAAGTGAATAGCAGCCGATATCGCCGAGAGCGCCGATGCCTGCTGTATCTTTCTGAATAAACGATGTGCCGAAGGGTGTGGGAATACCTCTTCTTCTGCCACCGCCTGTCTGAATGTAATAAATCTTGCCGAGCTCGCCGCTTTCAACAACTCTTTTGAGCATCTTCATGTTCTCATCGAAACGGGGCTGGAAGCCGATTGAAAGAACAGCATTGCTTGCCTTCTCTGCCTTGCAGATTGCAACAGCTTCTTCAAGAGTAACGCACATGGGCTTTTCAAGAAGAACGCTTACATTGTGTTCAAGAGCGTAGATTGTGCATTCTGCGTGGGTTGCGTTGTATGTGCAAACGCTTACTGCGTCGCATTCGCCTGCATCAATGAGCTCCTTGTGGCTGGGATAAAACTTAACGTTTTCAACGCCGTATCTTTCGCAAAAAGCCTCTGCCTTGCCGGGAACAAGGTCTGCTGCTGCAACGATTTCAACGTCGGGGCATTTCTGATATGCCTTAACGTGAGCTTCTGCAATCCAGCCTGTGCCGATAATGCCGACTTTGATTTTTTTGCTCATGTCCCTTACTTTTTCTTCTGCGGGGGCATCTTTGAACTTATCAAGAATATTCTCTGACATAATACATACCTCGTTTTACTTTTTATTTTTTATGATTACCTGTTTACCAGCCGAGAGTCTTAAGATATTCTCTGCTGAGAGTTACTGAATTAACGGGTGTGTTACCCTTTGCAGGGCTGTCCTGCTCAACAACCACCCACTCTGCGCCTGCTTTTTCACAAGCTGAAAGGATTTCGGGCATATCCTGAACGCCGTGACCGACGGGCATGAATGAGAATGCATCCTCTTCCTGTTCTGCTTCTTCACCCTCATCAATTCCGATGAGATCATAGAGCTTGCCGAGATTATCGCCGCTCTTTTTGAAATCCTTGAGATGAACAACAGGTGCTCTGCCGCTGTATTTTTCGATGTATTCAGCAGGATTAACGCCTGCAACGTTTACCCAGCAGGTGTCAATCTCTGTTTTGAGAATGTCTGCGGGGATTGTTGAATAAAGCACATCAAGCGCATAATCCTCGCCGATTTTAACAAATTCAAAATCGTGGTTGTGATAGAGAAGCTGAATGCCGAGAGCCTTGGCAGCTTCGCCGATTTTGCGGATGCCTTCAACAGTTGCGGCAAAACCGTCTGTGCCGGGTCTGCATTCTTCTGTAAGATATGGCACTGCAACATATTTGCAGCCGATTTTCGCATAATCCGCAAGAACACCCTCGGGATTTTCGAGCATGTCATAATAAGGAACATGTGCCGAAATGGGAACAATGCCGATTTCATCGCAGAAAGCCTTGATTTCTTCGGGTTTCTGGCCGAAAAGACCTGCGAATTCAACGCCGTCATATCCGATTTCTTTCATTGCCTTTATTGTGCCGTAAAAGTCTTTTTCCATTTCATCTCTGACAGAATAGAGCTGAACGGCTACGGGAAGTTTCATCTGGAATCACTCCTATGTTAATATACAATATATAGTAGCATATTTATTTGCAGTCTGCAAGATATTTTTCTGCAATTACTGCCGCACAGTGAACAAGCTCTGAGCAGGGGCGTTTTTTATAGTATTCCTTTGTTCGCTCTTCGGGCACGGGAGCCGAGCTTTTTTCACTTAATCCGAGAAGCTCACGGCAGATTATTGAGCCGTTTTCTTCTCTGAATTCGCCCGCTGCCTTTTGAATGAGGGCATAAAGGTCCGCTTTTGCTTTTTTATCGTTTGGGTCGGTTGCTGCAAATTTGTTTGAAAGCACCATTGTCATGCCGCTCACTGCGCCGCAAACCTCTCTCAACCTGCCCATTCCGCCGCCGAAGCCTGCCGAAAGGCGCATTGCATCCTCTTTTGTTAAGTTTGTTTCGTCAAGAAATGCGCAGAAAACTGCCTGGCAGCAGTTACAGCCGCTTTCAAAAAGCTCTTTTGCATTATCTGCTTTGCTCATAAGAAATCTCCTTCAGCTTAATGATTTTAATATAATAAATCCCTTTAAAAATGTCAACCGATTTGTAAATTTAATAAAATGTTAAAAAATAACTATTCCATTTTGACGATTGATGTGTTATAATGCGATATATACTTCCCATCAAGGTGAATGGAATAATTCGAACCGTGATTTTCACGGGCTGATTTCTGCTCACCCGTCGTTAAAATACTCGCAAAACCGTTTAGGATTTGCTGCGTTTTGTGCCTTGGTTGACCAAAAATCCGCTCCGTGAAAATTCTTCGACCCGAAAGTGAAGAATTTTCGGACGATTTTTGGCTGTTGAGGTTGCAGGAAGGCTGACGCCTTTCAATGCCGAAACGCCGAAAAGCGGCGAAAAGACTCGCTTTCGGGCATGTTCGAATTATTCCATTCACCTTAGGGGAGAAAACATAAAACGGAGGATATGAAAATGATTAACGTATCAAAGAAAATTCTTGCGCTCATCATGTCAATGCTCATGGTTTTCTCATGCATGGCAGTATCCGCAAGTGCAACAGGCGAAGAGGGAACAGAAACAACACCTGTTTCAATCGGTATTCCCGCTCCTGTATGCACCCTTGATAAAGAGCTCAAGACAATTACAGTCACAAAGCCCGCAAATGTTCACTACAGCGAGAACGGCACATACTATGAGGTTGCAATTTCAATTGCTCCCGAAGAAGGCGTTGTTAAAGGCTTCGATGCAGACGGTAACTATCTTTACAGCCAGCTTACTCTCGGCACAGAATATGTTATCACCGCAACTCTTGTTGACGAAACAAACACAGTAACAGGCACAGCTTCAACAAAGGTTGAGCTTCTTAAGTCACAGGAAGCTCCTGCAGCTCCTGTTCCCGTTGCAATCACATCAAAGTCAATCACTGTTGCTGCAGCAGCAGGCTGCCAGTACATCCTTAAAACAGTTGACGGCGAAGTTGTTTATGATTGGACAGATTCAACAGGCAAGGATGCCATCATGTTTGACAATCTTACCGAAAACACTCAGTATGTTGTTGCCGCCAAGAAAAAGGCAACAGATGATTATTATGAGAGCGCAGAGTCAAGCATCACGGTAAAAACAAAGCTTGCAGGTAAGGGCAAGGCTGATGCTCCTGTTCTTGAAGACAAGACAAACACTTCAATCACCGTCGCTGCTGTTAAAGGCGTTGAATATTCAATCGACGGCGGTAAGACTTGGCAGACATCAAACGAGTTCAAAGCTCTCAAGGCAGAAACACAGTATGAAATCGTTGCAAGATATGCTTATGATTCAAAGGTTGAAGACCCCTCAGAAGTAAGCACAGCTCTTGTTGTTAAAACAAACGCTAAGGCTAACTATGAAGCAAACAAGAAGAACATCAGCATTGATGTAACTGCCGGCGAATATGCAGAATCTGAAACAAAGTTTACCGCAAAGGGTAACGGCCCCGCAAACATGAATGATGTTCAGTATGGTGACACAAGACTTGTTCCTGTTAAGTATGTTGTTGTTTTCGGCACTGAAACTGTTAAAGATACTGTTATATGGGATACCGTTAAGGTTTCTCAGTCAGGCAGCTTTACTGCTCCCGATTACGCTGAAAAGATTGTAACTGTTAAGGTTACATTTGAGGTTCAGGAATACAAGGGCATCAAAGACGGCAAGGCTGATTGGGTAATGACAGAAAGCTTCACAGAGAGCAAGGATGTCAAGGTTGGTCCTGAAGATAACGCAGGCAACAGAGCAAAGGGTATTCTTGAAACTATCCTCAACTTCCTTCTCAACACAGTTCCCGCATTCTTTGCACAGGCTCTTAAGAGCGATGTTTGGGATAAGCTTTTTGCAGCACTCGGTGCTCTCGGTAAGGTTATGGGCTAATTCTTAATAACATTAAACCGTGTATGGCTTGCCGTACACGGTTTTTTATTGAAATAAAAAATCCGCTGAGCAATCAGCGGATTTTTGTTTGTTTTTAGTCAAGCTTTGCCTTAAGATAGTTGTCGTAGAAATCCTTAACGCCTGCGTAGAAATCGTCAACTGTTCCGTCATTTTTCATGATGTAGTCAGCCATTTTTTCGCTTTCGCTGGTGTGAAAGATTTCCTCTTCGTGAAGGTCGTTTTCGCGGAGCTTTTCAATGCTCTTGCCGTCTCTTTCAGAGCCTCTTGCGAGCATTCTCTGATAACGGACTTCGTCATCGCTGATAACAACGTCAACAAGAACAAACTTGTCGCCGAATGCCTTCTTGAAAACCTCAATATCTGAGGGAGGACGGATGCCCGAAACAAGGAAGTTGGGGCTGTCTGATTCCTTGATCTTTTTAACGATCATTTCAGGGAAGAAGGTCTGACCGTTAGCAGTCATATACTTCTTTGAAGTAGCGTGAAGATTATCACGTGTGAGCTCAAGGCCGTCTTTTGCAGCGAGCTCTCTTACAACGTCGCCGATTGAAATCATGGGGAAGCCGTAAGTTTTTGCAACATATTCAAGGAAGAAATCCTTGCCTGTGCCGTTTTTGCCGACAGCAGCTAAAACCATAATAATTACCTCCAAAAATTTATATTAAAATTTTACATTATTAATGTCGGTTTGTCAACATTATTTCGTAAGCTTGTGAACATCATTTTCTTTTCCGAGAACAAGCAGATGCTCGTCTTTTTCAAAGCGTCTTTCGCCTGTAATAACAGGCTTGACCTCTCCGTTTTTCTTGGTGGCGAGAACAACAAGGTTATATTTAACTCTGAAGTTGAGGTCTTTAACCGTTTTGCCTACCCAGCGGTCAAGAACATCAATTTCAAAAATCGAATAATCGCTGCCGAGGTCAATATAGTTGAAAATATGCTCGCTGCTCTCGGTCACGGCATAACGCTCTGCCATGTTCTTTTCGGGGTAAATAACTTCGTCTGCGCCGTTACGGAGCAGGAATTTTTCCTGAATATCTCTGTCTGCCTTGCTGATAACCTTTTTTGCGCCGCATTCCTTAAGCTGGCTTGTGATTTCAAGGCTGTTCTGAAAGTTTTCGCCTATGCAGACAAAGCAGGTGTCAAATGACGGAATATCAAAGGTTTTAAGCACATCAATGTTGGTGCAGTCGCCGATTTTTGCGCTCACAACATAAGGAAGCATATCCTCAATTGCGGCTTCGTCCTTGTCAACAATCATGATTTCGCAGTCAGTTTCTGCAAGACTTCTGCAAAGATGATGGCCGAAATGACCCATGCCGATAATAAGAAACGATTTCATATTTTCACCTTAACCTATAGTTATTTTTTCTCTTGGATTTTTAACGGGCGGAGCGGCTTTCTTTTCCATAAGAGCAAGGGCAAACGAAACGCTGCCGACCCTTCCGCAAAACATGAGGAACACCACTATCAGCCTTGACGCTGTTGCGAGATCACGGGTTATGCCCGTTGTCATGCCGACCGTGCCTATTGCCGATGTGCATTCGAAAATGACATCGCCTATATCAAGATTTGGCTGAATAGCGAGAATTGCAATAATTCCGAAAATCGCAAGGCTGAGATTTGTGAACACAACGGAGCTTGCCTTGTGGATGGCATCCTTTTCAAGGCGTCTGCCGAAGATGCCTTTTGATTGGCGGCGGGTAATGCCGTTAAAGGTTGACATAGCGATAACCGCAAGAGTGGTTGTTTTGATACCGCCTGCCGTTGAACCGGGTGAACCGCCTATGAACATAAGGAACACCGTCAAAATTTTACTTGCAGGGGAAAGGGCGGCGGTGTCGGTTGTGTTCATGCCCGCAGTTCTTGCTGTCACGGAATCAAAAACCGAATTCAGCAGGCTTTGCCCGAAGCTTAGTCCGTTATTTGTAAAATCTCTTTCAAAAACAAAGAAAAGGATTGTCGGAACAACGAGCAGAATTGCCGTTACGGTTAAAACAATCTTTGTGTGAAGCTGATAATATTTGAATTTTGTTTTTTTCTTGCTTATATCATCCCATACAAGGAAGCCGATACCGCCGATGATGATGAGCAATGAGATTGTGAGAACGACAATGGCATCATCCGCAAAGCTGACAAGGGATGAATACGACTCAGTTATGCCCATAAGGTCAAAGCCTGCGTTACAGAAGGCTGAAATAGAATGGAATACAGAATACCATATTCCTTTGCCCCAGCCGAAACGGGGGATAAAACGGGTTGCCAAAAGAAGTGCACCGATGCCCTCAAAAATCGCTGTGCCTGCAATGATTTTGCGGGTGAGATTCATGATTCCGCCGATATGCTCGGTGTTGATGCTTTCAACCATTACCTCTCTTGCACGCAAGCCCATTTTCTTTTTCAACAGCATTGAAAACATGGTTGCTATGGTCATGAAGCCCAGGCCGCCTGTCTGAATGAGGCATATTATGACTATTTGACCGAAAAGTGTCCAGCTTGTTGCTGTGTCAAGCACAATAAGGCCCGTAACGCAAGAGGAAGAAACAGCCGTGAAAAGAGCAGGCACAAATCCTGCGCTTTCGCCGCTCTGAGATGCAAAAGGCAGCATCAGCAGCAACGTGCCGATTAAAATTATTGAAATATAGCCGAGAGCTATAATCCTTGTCTGAGAAAATTTTCGTTTAAGCTTCATTGTAAATCCCCTGAAAATATATTATATAAATAATACCATATATATTTATATTTTTCAACAGTGCTTGAATTTGAAATTAATCGGTGATAGAATAGGCGTGGTGATATTATGGAAAAATATATTGATTTGCATACGCATTCGCTTAAATCCGACGGCTCAATGACCCCTGCCGAGGTTGTCAGAGAAGCGAAAAGAGCTGGTCTTGCCGCAATTGCGCTTTCAGACCACGACACAATCGACGGAATTCGTGAAGCGATGGCTGAGGGCGAAAAACAAGGAGTTGAGGTTGTGCCTGCCATTGAATTTTCTGTTCAGTCAAAAACGGAAACGCATATTCTCGGTTATTATATTGATATTGAAAACCCCGATTTGCTTAAAGTGCTCAAAGAGGTTGTTGATTTGAGGATTGAGCGGAATTATGTTACAACTCAAAGGCTCAATGAGCTTGGTTTTGAAATAACTCTTGAAGAGGTGAGAGCGCTTGCACCGAATAATTTTGTGGGCAGAGCGCATTTTGCCCGAGTGCTCATGGATAAGGGCTACACCGAGAGCGTAAAAGAGGGATTTGATAAATATATGTCCGTCGGCAAATATGCCTATTGCGAAAAGCAGAGGCTGACCGCCCGCGAGGCCGTTGAACTTATTGCAAAATGCGGCGGTGTTTCATTCCTCGCTCATCCGCATTTGACAAAGCTGCCCGATGATGAGCTGCGTGAATTCTTGATTGAGCTTAAAAGCTACGGCTTGAGCGGATTAGAGGGTTACTATACAGATTATACTCCCGAAATGCAAGAAAAATATCAGAATTTAGCGAAGGATTTGGGGCTTATGATTTCGGGCGGCACGGATTTCCATGCGCAGATGAAGCCGCATATCTCAATCGGCACTGGTTTGGGCAACATGAAAATCCCGTATTCTGTTTTGGAGAATATAAAGAATGCATTATAAACAACAGCCTGCATCGTATAAAAGATGCAGGCTGCTATTTTATCTCGCAGTTTTCGATTGCGTAATCAAGCAAAATATTGATTAATTCGTTGCGTGAACGGTTTGATTCCTTTGACAGGCAGTCTAATTTTGTAACAGTTTCGTCCTTGATTCGTATTGAAAAAGTTTTATATCCGTCTTCCCCTTTGAGCGATTTTTTGCTGATTACAAGCTTTTCTTTCATAGCAAATCACCTCATAATTATTATACCTTGACTTTTTGGTTAACAGTATGTTATGATGAATAACATAAAATATGTTACAAAACATATTAAAGACTGAAAGGGGTTATAACTGTGAAAGAAAATGATACTCAGAGATTTGAGCAGCCTGCTGTTGATCTGAATAATGCAGACCGGGAACAGGCTTATCTCAATGCAATGCGCACTTTGGAAAAAGAGAAGGAAGAAGCAAAAAAAGCAGAGGCAGAAGCCAAAAAAGCGAAGAAGAAAGCAAAACGCAAAAAAAGACTGAAAACTCTTGGCATTATCATTGCAGCTTTTATCGTGTTCTGCGTTTTATCGCCCACCATTTTCTCTGCTTCGGCAAAAAAGAATATAAACAAATATATTTCAAATCCTGAAAACAGCGTATCCTCACTTGAACAGTTGGTTGCTGAATATGTGGAATTTGAAGAGTCTGAGTCAAAAGAAACAAAAACTCTCTTTAAGCTTGGTAAAAAAGCAATTTTAAAGGAAGAATACGGAACTGCTGCATATCTTTTCAAGGTGTGCTCTGAAAATACCGATAAATACGATGGTGATATTGCGGATGAAATAAGCGGTGTTGCTGCCGATAAGGTCAGTGCGGAAAAAGCAAGCGGTTATGCCGCACTTGTGAAGCTGGGTAAGGATAAGGGTCTTACATTTGATGAAAAAACCAATGAAGTAATTCTTGGCCTTGCAAAACAGGCAGAGGCAAATAAAGATTATGAAGCTGCTATGAATCTTTATTCAGCATACAGCGGAAAAGAGGATATAACCGAAGGTCTGAAAATTGCACAGTATAACGTTGCCATAAGCTACATAGAGGACGGTTACTATCGTTTGGCTGCTGAAAAATTCAATGAACTGGGCAATTATAAATACAGCAAGCACCTTTATCTTTGGTCAGAGGTTGAGGCGGCTAAAGGCGTTGATAACACAAACACAGCCAGAAACGAGCTTAAATCAAAGCTGAAAGACCCCTCATCTTATCAGGAAAATTCAGCAACACACACTGCGGTCGGTTCTGTCAGAGAGGACAGATCGGGCAAGCAGATAGTGGTAATTGTATACAGCGTAAGAATCAATTATTCCGCAACAAACAGCTTTGGCGGAAGACTTACGGATAATTATCTGTGGACCCAGGAAAAGCTCGGGGATCTTGATGCAGAGGGCATTGACGAGGGAGAACTTAAGCAGTTCCTTCGTATGTATAAAAGCGAAGTTCTTGAAACTGTAAAAGCATAATAAAAAACAGGGACTGATTTTTGAAATCAGTCCCTGTAATTTTTTTCGTTTTATCTCTGAACTCTGCCTGAGCCGTCGCCGCCTGCGAGCTTTTCAATCTCTGTAACCGTTACTCTGTTGAAGTCGCCCTCGATTGAGTGCTTGAGCGCCGATGCCGCAACTGCGAATTCAATTGCGCTCTGAGTGTCCTTGCCGCTGAGAAGAGCATATATAAGACCGCCGCCGAAGCTGTCGCCGCCGCCTACTCGGTCAACTATGCGAAGGTGATATTCCTTTGAAAAGCAATAGTTTTCGCCGTCATAGAGCATGCCTGCCCAATCGTTATCGCTTGCGGAAATTGAGGTTCTGAGGGTGATTGCAACCTTTTCAAAGCCGAATTTGTCAGCAAGCTGTTTTGCAACTGACTTGTAGCCCTCTTTGTTGAGCTTGCCGCCGTAGATATCGGTGTTTTCTGCTTCTATGCCGAAAACGTCCTTTGCATCCTCTTCGTTTGAAATGCAAACGTCAACATATTTGCAAAGCTCGGTCATGGCTTCCCTTGCTTCAGCTCTTGTCCAGAGCTTGCCTCTGTAGTTAAGGTCGCATGAAATCTTAACGCCCTTTGCCTTTGCGGCAATACAAGCCTGCTTGCAGATTTCAACAAGGTTTGCTCCGAGAGCGGGAGTGATGCCTGTGAAATGGAACCAATCAGCGCCTTCGAAAATTGCATCCCAATCAAAATCTGAGGGGTCTGCTTCCTGAATAGCGGAATGTGCTCTGTCATAGATGCAAACGCTGCCTCTTTGTGAAGCACCTTTCTCAAGGAAATAAATGCCTACTGTGTCGCCGCCGCGAACAATTTTGCTTGTGTCAACACCGAAGTAGCGGAGCGAATTGATAGCTGCCTGACCGATTGCGTGTGCGGGGAGCTTTGTAACGAAAGCGGAGTCAAAGCCGTAGTTTGCAAGTGAAACCGAAACGTTTGCCTCGCCGCCGCCGAAGGTAGCCTGAAGCTGGTCATCCTGGAAGAAACGGTAATATCCGTTGGGTGCAAGGCGAAGCATGATTTCGCCAAAGGTTACTACTCTTGCCATTATTTTCTTGCCTCCTTAACGATTTCAACAGATTTCTTGCAAAGGTCGATAATTTCATCCCACTTCTGATTGTCAATGAGGTCTGCCGTTACCATATATGAACCGCCGCAAGCAGCGATTACGGGGCAGGAGAGATACTCACCGAGATTTTTAAGTGAGATACCGCCTGTGGGCATAACCTTGAACATGGGGAACGGAGCACTCATTGCCTTGATTTTTGCAAGGCCGCCGCTCTGCTCTGCGGGGAAGAATTTAAGCACGTCAAGACCGAGTCTGTATGCAGTGTGATAATCTGTGGGGGTTGTGCAGCCTGCGTAGATGGGAATATCCTTGCTCTGGCAATATTTAACGATTTCTTCGTCAAGGCCGGGAGTAACAATAAACTTTGCGCCTGCTGCGATTGCTTCATCAACCTGTGAGGTTGTGAGAACTGTTCCTGCACCCACGAGCATCTCGGGAACGTTTTCGCTCATAAGCTTTATTGCTGTTGCTGCGCCTGCTGCTCTGAAGGTAACCTCTGCAACGGGAACACCGCCTTCAACAAGAGCCTTTGCAAGGGCAACAGAATCTCTTTCGGGATTGTTGAGCTTGATTACGGGCACAACACCGATTGACATGATTTTTTCTGATATCTGATTCATGTTATATTCCTCCAAACAAAAATTGAACAGTAAAAATTCCGAATTACGAATTACGCATTCCGAATTGATTTTTCACAAGCTTCGAAAAGTCCGTTAATATAAGTTGCGCCGAGTGCGCGGTCATAAAGACCGTAGCCGGGCTTGCCTGTTTCGCCCCAGATCATTCTGCCGTGGTCGGGTCTGACATAGCCGTCAAAGCCTGTTTCAACAAGAGCCTTTGTAACTTCATACATATCAAGGCTGCCACAGCTTGAAAGGTGACCGCTCTCTTCAAAGCTGCCGTCGGGCATGATAAGAATATTTCTCATGTGCATGAATGCGATTCTGTCCATTGCGCTGTATTTGCGGACCATTGCAACAACATCGTTTGATTCAGCGCAGCCGAGTGAGCCTGTGCAGAGGCAAAGGCTGTTTGCGGGGCTGTCAACGATAGCGAGCATTCTGTCAAGAGCCGCTTCGCATGTGATAATTCTGGGAAGTCCGAAAATGGGATACGGAGGGTCGTCGGGATGGATAGCCATTCTCACATCGCATTCCTCTGCAACGGGAATAACTTTTTTGAGAAATCTCTCAAGATTTGCCCAAAGACCTTCTTCGCCGATTTCGCCGTAAGCGTTGATAAGCTCACGAACCTCGTCCTGTGTGTAGCTTGAATCCCAGCCGGGCAGGTGGATATCATCCTTAAGAGGGTCAAGACCCTTCATCTGCTCCCAATACATAACAAGGCTTGTTGAGCCGTCGGGAGCTTCTCTATCGAGCTGGGTGCGTGTCCAGTCAAAAACGGGCATGAAGTTATAGGTTACGCACTTAACGCCGTATTTTGCGCAGCGGCGGATATTTTCGCAGTAAACATCAATAAGCTTGTCAACATCGCCTCTGCCAAGCTTGATGTCCTCATGAACGGGAATTGACTCAACAACATCAAAAACAAGGCCGTTATCATCGCACTGCTTTTTCATTTTTGCAATGCTTTCTTCGGGCCAAACTTCGCCGGGCTTAACGTCATAAACTGCGCTTACAATGCTGCGCATATTGGGAATCTGACGGATATACTCAAGTGAAATGGGGTCTGTTTCGCCGTACCAGCGGAATGACATTTTCATAAAGCTTTCCTCCTGAGCGGAATTTTTAACTTTGGGCATTCAACGCCCTTTTTCTACAGCTTAATTATATCACGACTTTGCGTCAATGACAATGTAAATATTATTGAATTATTCGTAAATATTTACGCTGAAACAAAATTTTTCTTGTAATTGCTGCGTATTTATTATAAAATAAATTTGTAACCCATATTACAAGGAGGATTTTTCTATGCCTACATCAAGCATCACTAAAATCAAAACAAAGCGAAGCAACCTTTTCCTTCGTGTTGCAAAGGGCCATTTCGCAACAAACCATTCACACAGCAATTATTATATTGACGTTGCTGCTCAGAAATCACGTCTTTCAGAGGCGAGGGCTGTTGCACAGGAGCTTTGCAGTAATAGCAGTTACAAGGTAAATATTATTGACACAATTCTCTGCCTTGACGGCACAGAGGTTATCGGCGCATGCCTTGCGGATGAACTGACCAAAAACCACTGGATGAACATTAATGCTCACCAGACAATTTATGTTGTAACCCCCGAAATGACAAGCGGCTCACAGCTCATGTTCAGAGATAACATTGTTCCCATGATTCAGGGAAAACACGTTCTTGTGCTTGCGGTTTCGGTTGCAACGGGCGGAACAGTAAAGGCGGCGATGGAAGCTGTAAAGTATTACGGCGGCGAGGTAGTCGGCGTTGCATCAATTTTCTCAACCGCAGAGGAATGCGACGGATACACCGTGAATTCCGTATTTAATCCTAACGATTTGCCCGGATACTTTGCGTGTTCTTCGCATGAATGCCCCCTGTGCAAAGAAGGTAAAAAGCTTGATGCCCTTATAAATTGCCACGGCTTCTCAAAGCTTTAATTATAAAAGAAACCAAAAGCAGCTTGCATGGGTCGGTTTTCCGTGCGGGCTGCTTTTTAATAATGTCGAAAGGGTGTTATAATGAATTTCACTGTTACGGGCGGCAATAACAATGCTTCGTTCAGCCTTGCGGAAAATAAAGTCGGTGACATACTTTTTCTTACAGTCAATATGGATTTGCCCGAAGCTGAGATTCCCGAGCCGTTTTTTATAAAATTCAATTTCAGTGCAAGTGATTGCTATTCAACCTGGAATCCGTCGCTGCTTGATATTCACGGGCTTGCATTCGACTGGAGCAAGCTCACCGTGAAATCACGCCTTGCGTCGTGGATGCCGTTGCAATCTCTTATCTCTAAAAACGGAACAAACAAGCTTTGCATTGCTGTTTCCGATGTGGATACGCCAATCAGTATCAAAACAGGCATTCACGAGGAAGATGCAACCTTTGACTGCGAAATTGAGTTTTTCACCTTGCCCGCCGCCCCTACGGACAGCTACACAGCCG
Source organism: Acutalibacteraceae bacterium (assembly GCA_045125175.1). Lineage (GTDB taxonomy): Bacteria > Bacillota > Clostridia > Oscillospirales > Acutalibacteraceae > CAG-177. The sequence goes on along the minus strand of JBGVNA010000242.1, from coordinate 921 downwards.
TTGTAAGGCTTGATATGCGTGCAATTCCTTATCATGACAGCATTTATGAAACCGTTGCTTGGTGGGAAACCGAGTGCGGATATAAGGCTGCTTATGTGCCCGAGGCGGCAAAAATGCCCATGGATTCTTTGTGGTACAGCTTTCATCAGAGACTTGATAAGGATGAAATTATCAAGGAATGCATGGCTTCTCATGAAATAGGACTTGAAACCGTTATTATCGATGACGGCTGGCAGACGGACGATAATAACCGTGGCTATGCCTACTGCGGTGATTGGCAGGTTGCGCCAAAGAAAATGGGAAATATGGCAGAGCTTGTTGAGAGGATTCATAATCTTGGCATGAAGGTTATCCTTTGGTATTCTGTGCCTTTTATGGGAATTTACACCGAAAAATTCAAAGAATTCGAGGGTATGTTTCTTGAAGGGTCGGGCGATGATAAAACCTTTTTCGGTCTTGACCCGAGATATAAAAAAGTTCGTGAATATCTTGTGAATATATATATAAATGCGGTCAGCGAATGGAAGCTTGACGGACTGAAGCTGGATTTCATTGATTCATTTGTTCTTAAAGGAAAGTCGCTTCAGTTTGATGAAAAACGTGACTGTCAGTCGCTTGAAAATGCAATTCATATGCTCATGACCGAAATCAGGCAGGAGCTTGTTGCGATTAATCCCGATATTCTTATTGAATTCCGTCAGTCATATGTAGGGCCGTCAATCCGCAAATACGGCAATATGCTGCGTGTGGGAGATTGCCCATGCGATATGCTTAAAAACCGCGTGGGAATAGTTAATCTGCGAATGACATCGGGCAAAACCGCCGTGCACTCGGATATGATAATGTGGAATACCGAAGATACCGCCGAGAATGCTGCGCTGCAGTTTGCAAGCATTCTTTATGGAGTGCCACAGGTTTCCG
>JBGVNA010000241.1:0-2049 GCA_045125175.1 Acutalibacteraceae bacterium | reverse complement strand
CCGCTTCTAACATCTCTCGCCCGCCGGGGGTCTTTTTAAGTTCAAACACAACAGCATCACGCAACAGCCGCCAATAACCAAAAACGACAAGATTATCCATCTCCGAGAACGATAAACCGCAGTAATCACGGATTATTTTTTCATCGTAGGTCATAACGGGAAAAGAATATCCCGAATTATCCGAGACTTCTGAGTTCGGACAATCCGGGACCGTCAGCTTATATTCTTCTCTTTTTTCTGTCAGCCAATCCCTGAAGGCTTTTGCAATCGTAAAAATGGTTGGCAGATTGAAGCTTTTAAGCATTTCAGCGGTTATAATGTAGTTTCTCTGATTATTGGAAAAAAGCTCCGCAATGATATCATATAAGGCGAATATTTTTTTGCAATCGACTGCAAAAACCAATTTTTTATAATTCTGCACAGTAGGCGGATAAACTTTAAGTGCTATTGTGAAGTTTTTGTTGTTTTCTTCAAGTCTGAGTTTTATCGGAAATGATATTGCTTGAAACTGTGCGAAATCAAACATAATTCACCCTCCGATTTTAAGCTGTCTGCTCCTCTGTTGTTTCCTCAGTTGTTGAAGAGTTGCTGTTTTCCGTTTCTGTTGCAGATGCGGATGCGGGCAGTGTTGTCAGGAGTATTGCCGTAACACCTTCAGTGTCGAACGGCTCTGCCGTAAATGTCGGATTTGTCATTGTGCCTGCACTCTTGGTGAACGCCCATGCAATCGCTGCCGTATTCTTACCGTGTATCATTATGTAGATATTTCCGTCAACTTTATCTTCGTGAACAAGAATAATAACATAAGATTTTCCGTTGTCGTGTTTGATACCGCCGATTTTGGTCATTTCGTTGCCTTCTGTATCATTTGAATACTGACCTGTTGAAATAATCTTATTGACCATATCATGGTCAAATGTGATTGAACCTGCCGAAATCGAGAATGTTTCATCGGTTATGATTGTTTTGCTCACTTCGTTGAAATCATCTTTTTCGGTATAATATACGCTTGAATAGTTTGCTGTTGCGCCGTTTTTAATTCTGCCGAGGATATTCTTCTCAACAGCATGTGTCTTTGCGAAGGTCAGTGCAGCAGCTATATCCATGTCAGACGTAAGCTTAATTGTATCTGTTTTTTCAACAACATAAAGCTTAGCACTGCCGAGAGGGATTCTGTCGGCTTTTTTTGCTGTAACTGTAGGCATTTAATCAATCCTTTCTTTGGTTATAATAGAATCTGCAATGTCATAAACCGTCATGAACATCTGCTCTGACGAAAGCCATTGACGAGACATTTCAAAATGCAATCCCGAATCATATAAAAATTTATTAAAATCATCGGTATTGCTGGTGTTTGTGTAGTATTCAATTGTTAAGTCATGAAGGGTAAATAAATTGCAGTCGTCACTGCCGTCAGTTTTTGCATTATCAAGAAAAACGATAAATGGAACAGTGATTTTATTCGGTCTTCCTTTTCCGTCTCTCGGCGGAAAAGCTGTATCTGCAACGGGTTTGCCAAAGCTTTCAAGCCATTGTTTGATTGTTCCGTTAATCTGCAATTTTCTTCACCTCTTCCTTAACATAGTTTTCATAATTTGCTTTAGCGAATTCTTCACCGTATTTGATATGCGGATATGCTTTTGTTCTGCCACCGTTCCTTTTTGCATGTCCATTTTCAAGCAGATGTGTCAATCGAAAATACGGCTTTTTAACATACCAACGTCTGCCGGTGGTAAGTATTGAGCTTTTCACTTTTTCAATGCGAAAAGCTCTGATATACTTACCTGTACCGCCAAAGGTGCAATGCTTCTTTATGACTTTATTGACTTGTTTTGCACATTTTTCCGATGCTGTATCAACAGCTTTTTCGACCTCTAATGAGTAACTGTTGAGCATTTGCTCAAGCTCATTATCAAATTCATCTGCGGTCATGTGAAACTCCGTAATCAATTAACGTCAGAAATGTTGCAGGCGGCGTTGATTTTCTTTTAGGCTGAACAAGGTCGATTATATAGCTTTTATCGCCGATTACAGCAAGGCTGTTAATGT
>JBGVNA010000240.1:0-4984 GCA_045125175.1 Acutalibacteraceae bacterium | reverse complement strand
TACATACCGGAGCAATATAAAAATCTTGCTCACGACCCGAAGAACGAGTATTCGGTGCCTTATACAGTCGGTATGGTCGGTCTTATTTATAACACATCAATGATTGACGAAGCTCCGAAGAGCTGGACTGCTTTATGGGATGAGGAATATTCGGGCAGTATTCTTATGATTAATAATCCCAGAGATGCCTTTGCTATTGCGCAGAGCGTTCTCGGCATGGATTTCAACAATGAATCTCCCGCGGCATGGCGTGTTGCGGCAGAGCTTCTCAAGGAGCAGAAGAATGTTTCCCCCGCCTATGTCAACGATGAAATCTTCCTTAAAATGGAATCTGGCGAGGCAGCTTTTGCACCTTATTATGCGGGCGATTTTCTCACAATGCAGGAGAATAATTCTGACCTTGCGTTTGTTTATCCCGAAGAAGGAGTTAACTTTTTTGTTGACGGTGTATGCATTCTTAAGGGTGCTGAAAACAAACTCGCAGCAGAGCTCTATATTGATTTTTTGCTTGACCCCGAGGTAGCTCTTGCAAATGCGGAATATATCTGCTATGCAAGCCCTCACACCGAGGTTTATACAAACCCCGAATATTCTTTCTATCAGAATGAAATTCTTTATCCCGAAGAGGGAAAGTTCAAAACTCAACTTTTTCTTAATCTTGACCCCGAAATACTTGCTCTTATGAGCTCTCTTTGGGATGATGTTAAAAATTATGTGCCCTCATCCGGTTCAAGCAACTATGCGTTTTTCTTTGGCGGTGAGTCGTCACAGGCTGTTACCGATGACGGCGAAGCAATGACTCCGGAAGCGCAGAAATATGCGGTTTATATCGGCATTTTCATTTTGATTTGCCTTGCATATATAATTTTCAGATTTGCACGAAAAAAATACCGTGAAAATGTCTGATTGAGGAGGATTTTTATTTATGACTGAAAAAAGAAGCAGTTTTACCGGTAAAATCGGCTTCGTTCTTGCTGCGGCGGGTTCGGCGGTTGGTCTTGGTAATATCTGGCGTTTCCCTTATCTGGCTGCTAAATACGGCGGAGGTATATTCCTGCTTGTTTATCTTATTCTTGCAGTAACCTTTGGCTTTGCTCTTATGACTGCCGAAATTGCAATCGGCAGAAAAACCGGACAGAGCGCAATCGGCGCATTCAGACAGCTCAATAAAAAATATTCGTTCATCGGCGTTATCGCTTCAGTTATTCCCGCTTTGATTCTGCCTTATTATTCGGTTATCGGCGGCTGGGTAACAAAATATCTTGTTGTTTTCACAATGGGCGGTGCATCGCAGGCTGCTGCCGATGATTATTTCACAGGCTTTATTTCAAAGCCCGTTGAGCCTATAGGATGGTTCCTTATTTTTATCGGACTTACGGCTCTTATCGTTCTTCTCGGCGTTGAAAAGGGCGTTGAAAAGGTCAGCAAGATAATGATGCCTGTGCTTGTTGTTCTCACGCTCGTTATTGCAGTTTATTCAATGTTTATGCCCGGCGCGATGGAAGGTGTTAAGTATTATCTCACACCTGATTTCAGCAAATTCTCGGCAACAACCGTTCTTGCGGCAATGGGTCAGCTTTTTTATTCGATGTCACTTGCCATGGGAATTATGATTACCTACGGCTCATACATGAAAAAAGATGTTAACCTTGAAAAATCCGTAAGACAGATTGAGATTTTTGATACAGGCATTGCCTTCCTTGCCGGTCTTATGATTATTCCCGCTGTTTTTGCCTTTTCAGGCGGTGACGAAGCAGCCCTCGGTAAAGGTCCCAGCCTTATGTTCATTACTCTTCCCAAGGTATTTGAAAGCATGAAGGGCGGCTCGGTCATCGGAGCACTCTTCTTCCTGCTTGTTCTTTTTGCGGCGCTTACCTCGTCAATTTCGCTTATGGAAACCGTTGTTTCCATCGTTAAGGATAAAACAGGCTGGAACAGAAAGGCAATCTGCTTTGCAGTTTTTCTTTTCTGCGTTGTTCTCGGTTTACCCTCATGCTTCGGCTTCAGCGTCTGGAGCAGCTTCGCTATCAACGGTCTTTCAGTTCTTGATATCTTTGATTTCATCACAAACAGTGTCCTGATGCCCATAGTTGCATTGCTGACATGTATTTTTATCGGCTATGTTCTCAAGCCGAAGGCTTTGATTGAAGAGGTAGAACTCAGCGGTCCTTTCAAAGCAAAGAAGCTTTTCACGGTTGTAATAAAATATATTGCTCCCATTTGCATCATCCTCATTCTTGTTTCATCAGTCCTTGATGCGCTTGGTATTATGAAGATTTAACGCAAAAAGACCTCGGTTTTTACCGAGGTCTTTATTCATGCATATATTGTCCGTGTAAGGCTGTTTTGGCGCCTCTTTGTATTGCAAATTTCGGGCAGCGATGCAGGCAGCCAAGGCACATGGCACATTTGTCCTTAACCCATACGGGTTTGCTGTTTCGGATTTCAATAGCGTCAGCGGGGCAATGGCTTGCACATAATCCGCAGCCGATGCAATCGCCATTTACCGAAAGACTGGATGTTCTGCGCATATTTTCGTATCCTTTATATATTTTACTGCAAAAGGGGAGACGTCTCGAATCGAAAATTCCCTTTGATTTTTTTGGATGCGGCGGATTGTTTTACTTATATTTTTATCTGCCTTTTCATTGATTTTGTGTGTTTTTTCTTTGTCGGTTATATCATATACGGGCGTCCACGTATCGGGCATTCTTACAGAATAAGCCGCATTAACGAAAAGTTCTTTTTCGCAAAGCAAATCATGCAGCATTTTTGTTGCACCGCCGGAAAAACTGCCGAAAGTAACAACGGTAAATATATAGTTTTTACTTGATTTCAGGTTGAGCTTTTTTATGAAATCAATAACCGTCACGGGCAGCCCCAGGTTGTAAACAGGGCAAACAAACCCGATTTTTTCATCAGGCTGTGCAATAAAATTAAGTTTATCTTTTTTCAGGCAGAGGTCAATAGGTATTGCTCTGTCATCCAGGCTATCGGCAATGCGTTGAGCGGCATGCCTGCTGTTGCCTGTGGCGGAAAAATAAAAAATCATATTACAAACACTCACATAAATTTTAAGGCTCATACCGTTTGGTATGAGCCTTGGTTGGTGGAGCGCTTTGGTTTAAATCCGAACCGAAAGCGGCTTCTATTTCCTCGAGTGTGATGGTTTCCGTACCATCTTTGAAGTTGTATGTAAACACCAGTTTATCGTCATAAACATATACCGAATTGACGAAGGTGTCTATTATCTGTCTTTGATAGTTTCTGTTGTTGGGATTGCCGCCTTTAAATCGGCTTATCCAATTAACAATTCTTTCTTTTGAGTATTTCGGGCGTCTGATTTCCGCCCGCAGTATTGCTGTTTTCAGATTTCTCTGCTGTTCTTCAAGCTGTTCAAGTCTGCCTTTGGTTGATTCCGTCAGTATTCCCGACTGAATCGCATTGAGCATATTTTCTATCGCTTTTTCGCATTCTTTGAGCTGAGCCTGCATTGCGGGAATTGTTGTATCCTCTTGCTCTTGCATTTTTAAAAGTGCATTAGCTATTCTCTCAATTTCCTCATCTTTTAAAACTCTGGCTACGGTCTGGAGAACCACAACCTTTTCAATCCAGTCCTTTTTGATTGCTTTTCTCGTGCAACCTAGATGTCTTTTTGCACCGCCGCACTTGTAATAATTATGTTTGACTTTGCCTGTTCCGCTTCTTCCCGATTCACCTGCCATAATTCTGCCGCAGGTTCCGCAGAACAGTTTCGTTGTGAGTAAGTATTCGTCTTCTGCCTTCTTTCTGGCAGGAGCTCTTTTGTTTTTCGCCATTCTATCCTGCACTCTGTCAAACATATCTTTGTCAATGATTGCAGGGATGCCGTCAGGAGTAACCACATCACGGTATCTGTACTCACCGATATATTTTCTGTTAGAAAGAATAATACTTACTCCATTAACTTTGAACTTTTTGCCGTTGTGGGTTTTGAGTCCTCTCGAGTTGAGTTCATCGCAGATTTCTTTGATTGTTTCACCGTTGTCATACCTTGTAAAAATCTCAATCGGTATTGCCGCTGTTATCGGGTCAATCAAAATATTCTGCTCATTGTCGGAACAATATCCGAGCGGAAGTGTTCCGCCGTTGGTTTTGCATTTGAGAGCGTTTTCAGTCTGCCCTCTCTGGATTTTCTCCGAAAGCTCTGCCGAATAATATTCCGCATAACCTTCAAGAATTGATTCGAGAATAATACCCTCGGGTCCGTCAGAAATGTTTTCTTTGACCGACATAACCTTGACACCGTTCTTTTTGAGAATGTGTTTGTAATGTGCACTGTCGTAGCGGTCTCTCGAAAATCTATCGAGTTTCCACACAAGCACAACATCAAACAATCTCTTTTCGCTGTCGGCAATCATTCTCTGGAAATCGGGTCTGTCATCGGTACGGGCAGAGAGCGCTCTGTCAACATAGCTGCCGAGAATAGTGATTCCGTTTCGGTCTGCGTACTCCGTACATTCACGAATCTGACCGTCAATTGATTCTTCACGCTGACTGTCTGAAGAGTATCGTGCGTAGATAACTGTTTTCAATCATCTGTCACCCCCTCAGAACTCAAAAGTTTCAGAAGAGTTGCCTTGAGTTGATGGTTTGCTCTGGAGTTGGGGTCAAAGCACATTTCAACAAACTTTTCCATTTCGGGGCTGTACTTTGTTTTGTGTTCATACAGTCTGCCTTGCGGATTATCCGTTCTGCCGTAGATGTAGTCCAAAGAAACATCATAGTAATCTGCAAGCTTAACCATATTTTCAGGCGAAGGTGTTGCCGAACCGTTTTCATATCGGTTGATTCTCGACTGCTTCATTCCCGAAATCTGAGCAAGGTTGTTTTGGGAAAGACCCACACTTTCACGGAGCGATTTCAGCCTTTTGCTGATGATTTCCATCGTTTCACCTCCCATATTATATTGTGTAATCATTGTAGCACAAACAAATATAGTTGT
>JBGVNA010000239.1:0-3788 GCA_045125175.1 Acutalibacteraceae bacterium | reverse complement strand
CCAGAAATATATTATCAAAGGCGTTGTGGCAGGCGCTGTTAAGGGATAAGAAAGGATAATCCTATGGCAACAATAAAATTCAGGGATGTTGTAAAAGCCTTTGATAACGGTAAGGTAACCGTTATACCCGACCTTTCGCTTGAGATTGCCGATAAGGAATTCGTGGTGCTCGTAGGGCCCTCCGGCTGCGGCAAATCAACAACGCTGCGAATGATTGCGGGCCTTGAGGACATCACCTCGGGCGAGCTGTATATAGACGATAAAAAGGTTAATGACATTCCGCCGAAAGACAGGGACATAGCCATGGTTTTCCAGAGCTATGCCCTTTATCCGCACATGAGTGTTTATAAAAACATGGCATTCGCCTTAAAGCTAAAGAAAATGCCCAAAGATGAAATTGATAAAAAAGTAAGATGGGCGGCAAAAGTCCTTGATATTGAGCCTTATCTTGACCGCAAGCCCCGTGCCCTTTCAGGCGGACAGCGTCAGAGAGTAGCTTTAGGCAGAGCAATGGTGAGAAGCCCCAAGGTTTTTCTGCTTGATGAACCTTTATCAAACCTTGACGCAAAGCTGCGAACCGAAATGCGCAGCCAGATAACTTCACTTCATCAGAAGCTGCAGACTACCTTTGTATACGTTACCCATGACCAGACCGAGGCCATGACCATGGCAGACAGAATTGTCGTTATGGACAAAGGAGTTATTCAGCAGTTTGACACTCCGCAGGTGCTCTATAACGAACCTGCAAACATGTTTGTTGCAGGCTTTATCGGTTCGCCTCAGATGAATTTCATTGACGCATCTGTCATTAAAGACAGCGGACTTAAGGTCAGATTTTCGGGATATGAGCTTGATGTGCCCAAAGATAAAAGAACTTATCTTGAAGAATATATCGGAAAGGACATTGTTCTCGGCATACGCCCCGAACACTTTGTTTCCTCCGACGAAGCTGACGGAAAGGACTTTTGCACAATGACGGTCAAAACTGAAATTGCAGAAATGACAGGCAGCGAAACCAACATTTATTTTGACCTTGGCAGCAAGCGATGCATTGCTCGAATAAAATGTGAAACAAAAATCAGCGGCGGTGACTGCATCAAGCTGGCATTCAACGCATCTTCCGCACATTTTTTTGATAAAAACACAACGCAGGTTATCGGGTGATATAATGAGAAGCTGCGGAATACTAATGCACATAACCTCTCTGCCGTCACCTTACGGAATAGGAACGCTTGGCAGAGAGGCGTTTGAGTTTGTTGATTTTTTAAAAGCTGCAAAGCAAAAATATTGGCAGATACTCCCTCTTAACCCTACAGGCTACGGCAATTCGCCCTATCAATCGTTTTCAGCATTTGCAGGCAACCCCTATATGATTGACCTTGATATGCTTCTTGAAGAAGGCTTGCTTAATGAAGACGAATATCGCTTCATTGACTGGGGCGATAACCCTGAAAAGGTTGATTTCGGCAAAATATATAAAAGTCGCTCCGAAGTGCTGCGAAAGGCATGCTCACGCTTTGAAGCAAACGATGAATTTACAGATTTTTGCGCAGAAAATGCCCTTTGGCTTGAGGACTATTCTCTTTTTATGGCTCTTAAAAACTCCTTTGGCAACAAGCCGTGGTATCAGTGGCAGACAGGGCTTAAAATGCGCAACGAGCAAGCCGTTGACGGCGCAAAACCACTTTTATCAGACGAAATCGAATTTCACAAAACCGTGCAATTTTTATTTTACCGTCAGTGGAAAAAGCTGAAGTCCCACGCAAACGAAAACGGCATAGAAATCATAGGAGATTTGCCGATTTATGTTGCCCATGACAGCGCAGATGTCTGGGGAAATCCGAAACAGTTTGAGCTTGACGGTGACTATAACCCCGCAAGAGTTGCAGGTGTGCCGCCCGACGGTTTCAGCAGCGAAGGTCAGCTTTGGGGTAACCCTGTTTTTGACTGGGAATACATGCGCAAGGACGGCTACCGATGGTGGATAAAGCGTCTTGAACACTCGATGAACCTTTTTGACCGTTTGAGAATAGACCATTTCAGAGGGTTTTCATCGTATTATGCCGTGCCCTACGGAATGCCGAATGCCGTTAACGGCAATTGGTATAAAGGACCGGGCTATGAATTTTTCAGAGCTGTTGAGGCGGCAATCGGCAAGCCCGATATCATCGCCGAGGACTTAGGGTATATCGACGATGGCGTGCTGAACCTGCTTAATGAAACAGGCTTCCCCGGCATGAAGGTTTTGCAATTTGCTTTTGACAGCCGTGAAAACAGCGATTATCTGCCACACAATTACGGCAAAAACTGCGTTGTTTATATCGGCACACACGATAACGATACCCTTGCGGGCTGGTTTGAAAACGCAACGCCCGAGGATATAGCTTTTGCAGAAAAATATCTTCGGCTTAATGAAACCGAAGGAAGATGCAAAGGGGTTATAAAATCTGCTCTTGCCAGTGTCGGAGAAACAGCAATTCTGACCATGCAGGATTTATTGGAGCTTGGCACAGAAGCAAGAATGAATACGCCCTCCACAGCCGAGAATAACTGGCAATGGAGGGCGTTAAAAAACGATATTAATTTTGAACTGGCAAATGAAATTGCGGAATTGACCGAATTATACAGACGTTGTTAAACCTCAAATCTCTTTTTCAGCCATGTGATACAAAGATCAAACCAACCTCTGATATGTGCGCAATAATCAGCTTCAGCCTTGCTGTAAACAGTGTTATCTGCAAGAGAATAGCCGTGATATCCCTTTTCATAAATGTGAATTTCAAACGGCACACCCGCCTCTTCCAACGCAGCAGCATAGGCGATTGAGTTCTTTATGGGTACACAGTTATCCTCCCATGCGGCAGTGATAAAGGTTGGCGGCGTATTTTTATCAACCTTATCTTCAAGTGACGGCACATTGAACGCCAGAATTGAGCTGATGGATTCCAGAATGCAGGGATAAACCAAAATGCTCGCATCCGGACGGATATCGCCCATGGTTGAAAGAGCAGCGCAGAGATGTCCGCCCGCCGAAAAGCCGATTGCAGCGATTCTTTCTTTATCCACGCCCCACTCGGCGGCATTGGCGTGAATTATCGCCATTGCTTCGTTAACATCGGCAAACGGCATTGAAAAATCGTGTTCCTTACCAACCGTATAGCGAAGCACAAATGCCGCATAGCCTTTGGCGAGAAAAGCAAGAGCCACAGGCTCTGCCTCACGGTCAGAGCACATGCTGTATCCGCCGCCGGGAATAACAAGAACACCGGGCTTTATCTTGTTATAAGGCATTTCGTTTGATGTATCGGGCAGATAAACAGTTAAGGTTACGCCGTTATTTTTAAGATTCAATTCAAAAACTTTCATTTCACACCTCAAGAAAACGGGCGCACGTACAGTGCGCCCTGAAAATTAATAGCTGATTTTGAGAGTCTTAATTTCAAAGGGCTTGAAGGAAAGCTCGTTTGCCGTGAGTTCTTCCTGAACCTCTTCGAGCATGTTGGTAATTTCAACCTTCTTTGCACCCGCAAAGAATTCAACGGGGCAGTTGGTGTATGTGCCCTCTGCTTCGTAAAGGCGGGCAATGAATGCTTTTTCGCTGTCTTCACAGGGTTTGATAACCTCAACAATAACATTATCTGCCTTGGGAAGAACGAGTGCTGATGCTTCAAATTCACCTTTACCTGCAACAACAGGAACGTTCAGCTCATATGCGGGCTTGATAACCGATTCTGCGCTGAAGCCGCCTGCATGGGGCAGGAATGAGTAAACCGTTCTGTGAAGTCCTC
>JBGVNA010000238.1:0-4792 GCA_045125175.1 Acutalibacteraceae bacterium | reverse complement strand
CGATAAACTTTGTTATATCACCCATACCGTCAAAAAAGTTAATCTGGAATGTCATTAGAACATATCCGATTATCAGAAGATTCATTGCTTTCTTCATTGAAAGCTTGGGGTAGTATGAATGAATCTGTGAAAGCTTGAATTTAAGGGTGTTTTTATCGCCAAGCTCTTCAACGGCTTTACTTTCCGCCTGTTCTTCATCCATACCTATTGCAAGGTTGGTTTCGTATTTGCACATCAGGTGATCATAAAGCTCGTCACGCACACTTTGCCTCTCGCTTTTGGACATAATGCCGGAACACAAATATTCAAGAATTTGTTCAAACCTATATTCGTCCATACTCTCCCCTCCTTTTAATCGTCATTAAGAAGCCGTAACCAATGCTCCTTGTTTACTTTTTTCTGTTTCAGCAGGAACAACATACTCGCGACCCGGCATTGCAAAATAATGAGTTGCCGTTCTCCCTGTTGATTCAAAAACAGAGTCACTTATATATTCATCAAAAGTAATTGCACTTTCAATCGTTCTTAACGGAAATGTTATAGGATATTTCTGATGATAATAAGTAAAATCAAAATTAAAGATTGCCGAATTAATATCTATTAATTTTTTAGTTGTTGCATAAATAATGATTGTTCCCGGTTCAACATCAAAAATAAATCCGGTTGGAGAATATGAACTGTTTCCGAGATTTTTCACTTCTTTTTTGTAGAGCTTGCTGTCTTTAAGCTTCATTGCAGTTATAAAATCGCCGTCTTTCTCATTAAAGACTCCGTTATAAACAAAATCTTCATCGTCAAACACAACAGCGTCTTTATAATATGAATCGGAAACATACGACGGTACGCAAAAGATTTTTATGAATCTGACCCTCAGTAATCCATCTTCGGAATACCCTAAACATACTGAATAGTTATCCACATAAACACTGTCAAACATTTTTTCTTCATTATCACCGTAATACAAATCAACATTTGTTCCGTACGTATCATAATAATCCAAAAACTGCTGTGCACTTTCGGTAAGTTCCGATTTATTCACAGCATTCTCGTAATTCATCAGCTCGCTTTTCGGAAAAACAGACACATACTCTTCCCTTATTCCATATGAAACAAGAGTTTCACAAATACGGTTATATTCGCTTTCTTCCATTTCGCAATCATTAACCGTATAAATCTCGTTCTCATTTTTAGTTATTTTAATGTTCGAATAAATCAAATCTGCCGCAAAGATTGAACAGACAGCAAACACCACCACAGCCAGTCCGACAGCAAGCCGTTTTGGCACTGACAGCTCAACCTTATATTCGTGGTCGCTTTTATATAGAACATCGGATATTTTGAGCATTTTGGAAACGAAACCATATAACAAAGTAAGAAGCATTACCAAATACCAAGCTAAAAGAACTCCGCCCGGATTATAAGAAACAACAATAAAATAAATTGAATTGACTAATATAAAAACATATTGAATGGATATTTTTGACACATCATCCGTTTTTGAATATGGTTTCAAAAGCTCTTTAATCCCTTTAAAGCGAAGAAAAACAGAAGCCAAATTTAACAAAATTAATATAAGCGACTGCCAGTATTCATCAAAATTAACATACGGCTCCACGGCTTCATTCAAAAGGACAACTGCCGTATAAAAAATCTCATATTTAAAAGCAAAATTGAAAACCGAATTGGATGTTCGCAACGAAAATAGCGCCGCAAGGTCTATAGCATAAATCAGAATCGCAAATACAGGCAGAGTTTCAACCAAGTAAGGTGAATTTGCCAAAAATGACGTTAAAATCGGCATAACCATGCTGATTATCAACATATTAAGAGCAGATTTTAAACTTTGTGCGGGGTAATACCAATGCACTTTTTGCAGATTTTCTTTGAGCACATATTTATTGCCCAATGCATCAATCGCTTCTTCGGTTGCTTTTTCTTCATCCATACCTATTGCAAGGTTGGTTTCATATTTGCACATCAGGTGATCATAAAGCTCGTCACGCACGCTTTGCCTTTCGCTTTTGGACATAATGCCGGAACACAAATATTCAAGTATTTCATCAAAATTATGCTCCTGCAAGCTTGGCACCTCCCAAAACCTTTGTGACAGCGGTTGAAAAAGTTTTCCATTCCTGCTCTCTGCCCGCAAGCTCCTTTAAGCCTTTGTTTGTTATCTTATAATATTTACGTTTTCTTCCCTCGCCTTCGCACCAATACGCTTCAAGACAGCCTTCCGCTTCAAGGGAATGAAGAATGGGATAAAGAGTTCCTTCGTTGAGCGAAAAAACATCCTCGCTCGCATTCTCAATTGTTTTGATTATCTGATAGCCGTACATATCACGCTTGGAAATAACGCTCAATACAAGCAGAGCGGTGCTTCCCTTTGCAAGCTCTTTGCTTATTTTCATAATAAAAAACTCCTATACATAGATTTTCGATACATCGAGTATCTATGTATAGGATAGCATAGATATATTTATTTGTCAACAAAAAAATATCCGCCATTCAGGCGGATTCAGCGGGATGCGGTCATCCCGCCTTACATTATATTATATACAATATAAATTCATATCCCAACACGGAATATAAGGGTGGCGGCGAAGATGAAATTTATATTCGGGGTTGATTTCTGCAATTTTTAAAGGCAGCTCGAAAACATCCCTGCTTCTGTGATAAAGAGCTATGTTAAGCTTCGGCTTTTGCTCTTTAAGAGTTTTTTTTGCGCCTTCAAGCGCATCATATTCCGCACCTTCAACATCCATTTTAATATATGTTATATTTTTGCTGTTGCAAAGCTCATCAACGGTTACCGTTTCAATCTCCTCTCCTTTTGACGAAAGAGTTGACTGTCTGCCGGCTTTGCTGCTGAAAAGCAAGGTTTTGCTTTCGCTGTAAACCGCTTTCTGAACAGCAGTTGAATTCGGTAAGTTTTCAAGATAATCGCAGAGCTTTTTATATGTTCTTCTATCAGGTTCAAGAGCGATTATTTCATTGTATTTACCACCGCTGTAATACAGAAACTCCTGAACTGTGTCGCCTCTGTATGCACCAAGGTCAAGAAAGTTCTCATTATCTTCCATTGAAAAAAAGCCATTAAAAGCTTCATCTTTTTCGGTTGTTATGCTTCTGAGAACATCAAGTTCTCCGCCAAACATAAAATTGATACAGCCTGCAAAAATCTTTTTTGAATCATCCTCAAAAAGCGCATAAGCTGCATTGAGCTTTGCTTCGTGTTTCTCAACAAATTCACGGTTGAATATTTCATCGCCGAAAACAGGAACACACGGCACAATCACTCTGTATTTATCGCCGAGAGAATAAATATGCGCCATCACTTCGGGAATACACGATGCAAAAGCAACCGCAATTATAAAATCTCCTTCAAAATCTGAAAGCTTTGTTACCTTAAACCCTCTGAAAATCTGCCCTCTGACGAAATCATCGCTTGCAGTTACACCTAAAACGGGTATTTCAAGGCGGTCGAATTCATCAATCACCTTATCTGCACCGTTACCCATGCCGTAAACAACAACAGACTTGCCGCTGTCTTTTATCTTTTCCCATGATGATTTGTCATCAATTGCAAAATAAAGCATTTTATATTATTTCACCGTTTTCATAATATACTCTGATAACTCTGGGCATAAAAGTGCAAACAACTTCGTAATTAAAGCTGCCGCACATTTCGCCAAGCTCTTCGGCGGTTATTTCCGCTTCACCGCTTGTGCCTAAAATCGCAACAAGATCGCCCACCGCAACATCGGGTATATCTGTTATATCCACCATAATCTGATCCATGCAGACCCTACCTGTTATCGGAGCCTTTTTACCGTTAATCAGCACATAGCCCTTATTGGATAAGGCTCTGTTGAATCCGTCGGCATAACCGATGCAAACCGTTGCTATTCTTCGTTTTTCGGTTGTAACGTAGGCGTGACCGTAACCGATACCTACACCCGCCTCAACATCTTTTATGTGTATAACATGGCTTATTACCTGCATAGCGGGAATTAAGGAGATTTTTTTGGTATTGACTTCGTCAGAGGGATAAAGACCATAAAGAGTTATACCCATTCTGACCATATCATAGTGGCTGTCAAAATCAATAATCGCAGCGCTGTTGCAGGCATGCTTAACAGGAATATTTATGTTCTTGCTTTCAAGGCTTGCAATAAAGTCGTCAAATCGCTTTTTTTGAGCAAAAGCAGAAGTTTTATCACCGCTGTCTGCGCATGCAAAATGAGTGAATAAGCCCTCAATTACAAGACCTTCAAGCTTTGAGATTTTTTCAATTATTTCTGCGCTTTCTTCATTATCAGCAAATCCGATGCGGTTCATGCCTGTATCAACAGCCAAATGAACAACCGCTTTTTTGCCAAGCTCAACCGCTGTTTCAGAAAGCCTCTGCGCATCCTCATAACTGTAAAGAGTTGCAACAAGGTCATTTTTAATCAAAATCTCAAACTGACAAGGGCTGGTGTATGACAAAATGAGAATTGGATTTTTTATTTCGTTTTCACGAAGCTCCATTGCCTCTTCGATATCTGCAACCGCAAAATAATCCGCCTTATTTTCCAAAGCTTTTGCAACTCTTACCGCACCGTGGCCATAAGCGTTTGCTTTAAGAACAGCCATCATTTTTGTGCCGGATGTAACGCAGCTTTTGAGGGCATCAAAATTGCTTTTTATTGCATCAAGATTAACACAAACAAAGCTTCTGTGATATTCAAGTGACTTGTTTTTAATAATCATTACATTATTCTCCGATTATCTGTATAGGAATGAAATTTAA
>JBGVNA010000237.1:0-5854 GCA_045125175.1 Acutalibacteraceae bacterium | reverse complement strand
GAAGCTTGAAGCTTATGATAAGGAGTTCGGTGAAATCTACACTCAGATTATGGCTAACCCCAACATGCAGGCTTATGAAGCTGCAAGAGCAGAGATTGACCAGCTCATGCAGTATATCAATAATATTTTTGCTCTTTGCCTTCAGGGCGAAGACCCCGTAACCTGCGAGCCTCAGCAGCATGAACACAATTGCAGCGGCGAATGCAGCTCATGCGGTGGCTGTCACTGATGTGAAAAAGCTTGGGGTTGTCAGCTATAACAACCCCAAGCGGGATTTTTTGAAAGGTATGGTAATTTCATGGCAGAGCTTACTCCGATGATGAAGCAATATTTTCAGATTAAGGAGAATTACCCCGACACAATTCTCATGTTCCGTCTTGGCGACTTTTATGAAATGTTCTTTGATGATGCAAAGAAGGTTTCAGCGGAGCTTGACCTTGTTTTAACGGGCAGGGATTGCGGTCAGGAGGAGAGAGCACCCATGTGCGGTGTTCCTTTTCATAGTGCTGATTCATATATTGCACGCCTTGTTGCAAAGGGCTATAAGGTTGCTATTTGCGAGCAGCTTGAAGACCCTGCACTTGCGAAAGGTATAGTCAAGCGTGACGTAACAAGAGTTCTTACTCCCGGCACGGTCATCGAAAGCACGATGCTTGATGAGGGCAAAAATAATTTCCTTGCCTGCATCTGCGCAATGAAAGACTGTGTAGGTCTTTGCTTTGCCGATATTTCCACAGGCAGCGTTCATGCAACGCAGTTTGAAAGAAAAAATTCACAGCGCAGGATTATCAATGAGCTCGGCAGATTTTATCCGAGCGAAATTATAATTAATTCCGATGTGTTAGAGCTTAAGCAGGTTACGGATTTTGTTAAAACAAGACTCCGTTCCTCATGTGATTTGCTCGATGATGCTTGCTTTGACCTTTCAAAAGCTTCCGCAACACTTTTAAGGCATTTTAAAGTTGCTTCTCTTTCCGAGCTTTCTCTTGATAATGAAAACGGTGCTGTTTGTGCCATCGGTGCATCAATGGATTATCTTAAGGAGGTTCAGAAATCAGAGCTTGAAAACATCAGAAACATTGATTTTTACGGTGAAAGCAGCTTTATGCGCCTTGATGTTTCGACACTTCGTAATCTCGAAATAACCGAAACAATGCGCAACCGTGAGAAGAGAGGCTCCCTTCTCTGGGTGCTTGATAAAACAAAAACCTCGATGGGCAAGCGTATGCTCAGAAGTTGGCTTGAACAGCCTCTGCTCAGCATTGCAAAAATTACTAAGCGTCATAACGCTGTAGCAGAACTTGTTGAAAATCCTTCTCTCAGAGATGATATCATTGAGGCTATGACCGGATGTCAGGATATGGAAAGGCTCATAACCCGTATTGCATATTCGACGGCAAATGCAAGGGAGCTTAAAGGTCTTTCGTCAACCCTCAACAGACTTCCGCTTATCAAAGAACACCTTGCGTTCTGTAAAAGCAGTATGCTTTGCGAGCTACAGAGCGAAATTCTTCCTTTGGAGGATTTGGCTGAAATTATTGATAATGCCATTGTTGAAGAACCGCCGTTTTCCGTGCGTGAAGGCGGAATGATAAAAGACGGCTTCAACGAAGAGCTTGATTCACTGCGTGATATTGTGAATAACGGCAAGGGTTATATTGCCGACATTCAGCTCCGTGAGCAGGAGAGAACAGGCATTAAAAAGCTTAAAATCGGCTACAACCGTGTTTTCGGCTATTACATAGAGGTTTCCAATTCGTTCAAGGAGCTTGTTCCCGATGACTATATCCGTAAGCAGACCCTTACAAACTGCGAAAGATTTATCACTCAGGAGCTTAAAGAGCTTGAGTCAAAGGTTCTCGGTGCTCAGGAAAGAATTGTAAAGCTTGAATATGAAGTTTTTGATTCTGTCAGAAAGAAAGCTGCTGAGAATCTTTTTGAAATTCAGAAAACTGCTGCTGCTGTTGCCGCTCTTGATGTTATATGCTCATATGCAAGGGTAGCTTGTGAAAATAACTATTGCTGCCCTGCAATGAATGCGGGCGACAGAGTGGTAATTACCGACGGAAGACACCCTGTTGTTGAAAAAATGATTGATTTTCCGTTTGTGCCCAACGATACCGTTCTTGACTGCGCCGATAACCGCTGCGCAATCATCACGGGTCCCAACATGGCGGGTAAATCAACCTTCATGCGTCAGGTTGCACTTATCTGCCTTATGGCGCAGGCAGGAAGTTTTGTTCCTGCTTTATCTGCTGAGCTTTGTGTTGTTGACGGAATATTTACCCGTATCGGTGCATCCGATGACCTTGCGTCAGGTTCATCAACCTTTATGGTTGAGATGAATGAGGTTGCTGATATTCTTAAGAATGCTTCATCAAAGAGTCTAATAATTTTTGATGAAATCGGCAGAGGCACTTCGACCTTTGACGGCATGAGCATCGCAAGAGCAGTTCTTGAATATTCCGCCGATAAACGCAGACTCGGAGCAAAAACACTTTTTGCAACTCATTATCATGAGCTCACAGAGCTTGAAAACAGCGTTGCGGGTGTTAAGAACTATAATATTGCTGTCAAGAAGAGGGGAGATGACATAACCTTCCTTCGCAGAATAGTTTCAGGCTGTGCAGACGGCAGCTACGGTATCGAGGTTGCAAAGCTTGCAGGTGTACCAAATAGCGTTGTTGAGCGTGCAAAAGTAGTGCTTAAAGAGCTTGAGGGTGAAGGATTAAAAGCTCCCATTCACCGTGAAGAAACATATGAGCAGGAAATGCAGATGTCATTCGGCTCGTCAAATGCAAACGATATCGTTGAAAAGCTCAAAAAGATTGATGTAAATACATTAACACCAATTGAAGCGATGAGTGTTCTTTATGATTTAACAAAACAGGCAAATAACTGATAAAGGAGGTTCCTTATATGCCGAAAATCAATGTTCTTCCCAAACAGCTTGCTGAGCTTATAGCAGCGGGCGAGGTTGTTGAGCGCCCCGCTTCGGTTGTTAAGGAGCTTCTTGAAAATTCAATAGATGCGGGCGCTGATAATATAACCGTTGAAATCAAAAACGGCGGTATTTCTTATATCAGAATAACCGATAACGGTTGCGGAATTTCAAGAGAAGATATTCGCAATGCCTTTGTCAGCCATGCAACGAGTAAAATATCGACGAGTGAAGATTTGGAAAGCATTCTCACTCTCGGTTTCAGAGGTGAAGCTCTTGCGAGTGTAAGTGCAGTTGCAAGAGTTGAGGTTATGACAAAAACAGCCGATGACGAAATCGGCACAAGATATGTTATCGAAAGCGGAGAGGAAGTTTCTCTTGACGATGCCGGATGCCCCAACGGCACAACGATAATCGTCAGAGATCTGTTTTATAAAACTCCCGCAAGAATGAAATTCCTTAAAAAAGATGTTACCGAAGCCAATGCGGTTGCAGGCGTTGTTGATAGAATTGCTCTTTCACATCCTGAGGTATCAATTCGATTTATCAGAGAAGGTAAGCAGGTTCTGATTACAAGCGGTAACGGAGATTTGTTTACCTGCATCCGTGAAATTTTCGGCAAGGATTTCTCATCTGATTTGATTTTTGCCGAATATTCGGGTCAGGGTGTTGAGGTCAGCGGATATGTTTCAAAACCTTCCGCATCAAGACCCAACCGCAATATGCAGTTTTTCTTTTTGAATAACAGACTTATCAAAACAGGGACGGGCAGTGCCGCATTGAGCGAGGGATATAAGAATTCCGTAATGGTCGGTAAATTTCCATCGTGTGTTCTGAATATAAAAATTAATCCGTCTTTAGTTGACGTTAATGTTCATCCCGCAAAAACAGAAGTCAGATTTTCGGATGAAAGACTGATTTTTAATGCAGTCTTTTATGCATGTAAAAATGCACTTGCGAAGGGCGATACTCCAAAGCAGGTTAAGGAAATTGTTAAAGATTTTTATAAAGCTCCCGAAAAGGCTCCTGAGCAGTTAAAGATCGTATCAAAACCTGCTCCCGTTTCAGATTTTTGGCAGCATATTCCAAAGAAAACCGAGCCTGCGCCTGTTACGGAAGCACCTAAGGTGAAAATCAACTTTGTTGAAACTAAACCCGCTGAAATTATCCCTGAGCCCGTAAAAGAGCCAACAAAAATTATTTCGGTCAGTGCTCCTGTTGGTGAATCTCAAAAAGAAGAAAATATTGAAGATATTCTTCTTAATTCACCTTCAAAGATTGAAACGGCAGAGCCTGTTGTTTCCGATGACGAAATAATTGCTGAAGCTAAACCTGCTTTTGAGGAAGAGGAGTTTCATCTTGTAGGAGAAGCTTTTAAAACTTATATTATTTGTGAATACAAGGGCAAAATGGTTATTATCGATAAGCATGCTGCCCATGAACGCATAATTTATGAAAAGCTTAAGCGTGAAAATTCCGAACGCACGCCGCAGCTTTTGCTGATGCCCGTAACGGTTACGCTTTCAAAAGAAGAGTATTCCGCAGTGCTTGAAAATCTTGAACTTATTAACAAAGCAGGCTTTGAAGCCGAGGATTTCGGCAACGGCTGTGTAATAGTCAGAGAATGTCCCATGGAAATAGATGCAGATGACGTACAGGATGTTATTTGTGAAATTGCAGGACGTTTTGTTGAGAAAAAGCAGGATGTTATGTTTGAAAAGCTGGATTGGATTTTTCATTCCGTTGCCTGCCGAAGTGCAATAAAGGCGGGTAACTTCACTTCACGCCTTGAAATGGAAAGATTTGCAAAGCAGCTTCTTTCAATGCCTGATATCCGCTACTGTCCGCACGGCAGACCTGTACTTATTGAAATGACACAAAGAGAGCTGGAGAAGAATTTTGGCAGAGTCTAAAATACCGTTAATAGCTGTCGTAGGTCCTACTGCATCGGGTAAAACCTCACTTGCAGTCGAAATCTGCAAGCGATACGGTGCAGAAGCAGTTTCCTGCGATTCAATGCAGATTTATAAGGGAATGGATATTGCAACCGCAAAGCCTGCTGTTGATGAAATGCAGGGCGTTCCTCATCATCTGATAGGTTTTCTTGACCCTGATGAGCCGTTCAGCGTTGCAAAATACTGTGAAATGGCTAAATCGGCAATATATGATATAACATCAAGAAACAAGAAGGCTGTTCTTGTTGGCGGTACGGGACTTTATTACAGCTCGCTTACCGATAACATTGAATTTCTTGAAGAGGAAACAGATTTTGAATACCGTGAAATGCTTAAAAAAAGAGCGCAGGAAGAGGGGGCGCAGGTTCTTCTTGATGAGCTCGCTTCGGTCGATCCCGAATCTGCCGAAAAGCTTCATGTCAATAATCTGGGCAGAATAATAAGAGCTCTTGAAATTCATCATACAACAGGTAAAACCAAAACAATGCAGGATGAGCAGTCAAAACAACATACATCCCCATTTGAAACGGTTTCAATTTGCCTTGATGCACGGGACAGGCAGTTCCTTTATGACAGAATAAACAAAAGAGTTGATATTATGCTTGAGGCAGGTCTTCTTGAAGAAGCAAGGGCGTTCTTTGACTCTCCTTTGGGAAGAACGGCACGCCAGGCTATCGGTTATAAAGAGCTTGACCCTTATTTTAAAGGCGAAAAAAGCCTTGAAGATTGTATTCAAAATCTGAAAATGCAAACGAGGCGTTATGCAAAGCGTCAGCTTACATGGTTCAGACGAAATGAAAAAATAAATTTTCTTTATATTGATGATTACTCAAGCGGTGAAGATTTGTTGAATGCCGCATGCGATATAATAGAAAGGGGTGCGGCAGGTGAAAGGTAAGGACAGGCTGCTTAAAGTTCTGGCGGCAGCAGCGGCTGTTATTATAGTTATTTATTTTGC